>CAJOQY010000263.1 GCA_905236835.1 uncultured Oscillibacter sp.
CATTTTGCCGCGGCCAACGAGTTTGTCCAGACGGCCCGACAACGCGTCTTTATGCTTCTGGGCCGACGCCGTGGAACTGGCGTACATCAAAGCCGTGTGGCCGTTGGCGGCGAAAACCTGCGCGATGCCGCTTCCCATCGTACCCGCGCCAAAAATCGCTACTTTCATGTTTGTGCCTCCTGTAAATCAATATCATTTTAACAGTTTTTCACTGTTTGGATAAACGCGCGCCGCTCAAATATAACGGCGAATCCCGAGATTGCTAATTTACTCACAATCTTGTATTATAACGCTTTTGATAAAATTATCAAGCGTATTTTCCGTTTTGACCGCGCCTTTTTTATTTTTTGACGTTTCACACAAAAATCATGATAAAATTTTAACAAAACGCTGTATTTTTCATCGCCGCTGATCGCTATATTTCCACCGCCGCGCCGGGGGATAAAAAATATAATACGCGCCGGATAACCGGTTTTTCCAATACCCGTTCGAGCGCGCGGCTATACGCGTACAACTGCGCCTGATATTTGCGCGCCCGCTCTTGAATCTGATCGCGCCCGTATACATGATCCGTCTTGAAATCCACAATCACAAGCCCGTTGTCCGTCTCAAAACAGCAGTCCACGACGCCCTGTAATAAAATCTTATCTCCGCTTTGGGATTTTAAATTTTTATCATATTCCGGCGCGTCCATTAAAATCATAAACGGATATTCGCGCCAGACACTTTTCGCCCCGCGAATCTCATCGGCCAGCGGGGATTTTAAAAATCTCGCGATCGCCTTGACATCCGCGCCCTCCGCCTGTTCCGGCGTCAGTAATTTTTTCAAAACCAGATCCTGAATCCGCTTTTCCGGATTGAAATTTAAATCATTAAAATCCAGATATTGCAAAATCAAATGCGTCGCCGTGCCGCGTTCCGCCGGGGTCAATCCATGCGATTTCCATAAAAATTTCGGCTGTTTCAATGGCCGCGCGTATGCTCCCGCGTTTTCGGGAATCTCTTCCGCGTTTTCACTTTCCATGATTTTCTCAAAATTCCCCGCGTTTTCATCTACCGGCAGAACGCCGGCGTTTTCGGAGATTTCGTCATCCAATATCCGGCCTTTTAACTGCGTCGCCGTCACTTTCGCGGGAATTTCCGTCTCCCGCTGATAATCATATTGCCAGCTTAATAAATTTAAATCTAAATTTTCATTATTATTAATCCCCCCGCCGCCGCTTACAGCGTCGGCTTCCCCCCTTTGACAAGGGGGGCAGGAAAACGCGTCACTCTCGGCCCCCCTGTCAAGAGGGGCTGCCGCCGTTTCGCCGTCCGCGCGGGCTTCCCGCGATAAATCTTCTATATTTTTCGCGTCGTGAAGATCAATTTTCCATGGCCGGTCATTCATTTGATATTCATACATCATATCAGGGGATAATTCCACCCGCGCCAGTTGGCGCAGATTCTCCGCTTCCGGACGCGCCAATAACGCCATTAAAATCCAGTCCCCGAATGATTTCCCCTCCGCGACCGTCTCAGGCGGGACCGGATACCCCGTTGACGCCGCTAATTTTTGTAAATGCTTTTCCGCGTTGTACACGCTGTCAATAAATATCAATTTCTCTTTCGGACGCGTCATGCCGACATATAACACCCGCTGTTCCTCCGATAAATTCTCACGCTTTAATCTTTCCTCTATCGCCAGACGCGCCATCGTCGGATACTGAATCCGCCGTTTCAAATCCACAAAGCGCGGCCCCAATCCCATCATCGGATGAACCAATACAGCCGCGTTGAAATCCTGTCTGGAAAACGCGTGATTCAAATCCGCCAGAATCACAATCGGAAATTCCAGTCCTTTTGACTTATGAATACTCATTAATTTAACGCCCGTCCCGCCGCCGGACTGTCCGTCCGGGGCGCGTCCGCTGTCAATCAATCGCCGTATCTGCGTAATAAACGCGAACAAGCCCTTATATCCGCCCTGTTCAAATTTTTCCGCGTATCGGCTTAATAATAATAAATTTTCCCTCCGTTCCACGCCGCCATCCGTCGCGCCGAATAGTCCAAGAATATTAAATTCATTATAAATTTTCCATAATAACAAATATACGCTCAAATCCGGCGCGGCTTCCCGCAGATTATTTAATATATTTAAAAATTTCGCGCACGCTTTCGCCGTCTCATCCGATATTTTAGCGGCCTCGTCTTCCGGGGTTTCCGTCTCTGATTCCGCCACGTCCGCGGCGGCTTTGACGGCGTCATAAAAATCGCCGTCTTTGCGATAACTTCGGATTTCAGCCAATTGATCCGGCGAAAAAGCGAAAATCGGCGAACGCAGAACCGAAATCAGCGGCACATCCTGCCGGGGATTGTCAATCGTCTGTAAAAACGCCAATACGGTTGAAATCTCCATTGTACGGAAAAAACCGCCGCTCTCATCAAACGAACACGGGATATTTTCTTCCGCGAATATCGCCGCCCACAACGCGATCCGGGAACGCGGGGAACGCATTAAAACCACTATATCTTCCGGACGGCACGGACGAAAACCGTCTTTCGCCGCCGCGTCCGTGACGGGAAACCCGGCGTCTAATAATTCCCGTACCCGGCGCGCCGCGAAACGCGCTTCCAGATCCGTCCGGCGCGTTTGATGATTTTCCGGCGCGTCCGGATCGCTTTCCGGCGCGTTTTCCGTCAAATCTTTCCAATCTCTCGAACCGGCGTCTCGTTCCACGTCAATCAAATGAAATTCTATCTCGCAATCATCCCGCTCCGGATAATATTCCGCGCCGAAATATAAAGACTCCTCCGGACCATAATTCATTTCGCCCATTTCAAGAGACAATATCGCCGAAAATATATAATTCGCCGCGTCCAGAATCTCACGCCGGGAACGGAAATTTTTTGATAATAATATCTTTCTCTCCTGTCCGTCCCGCGCGTCCTGATAATTTACAAATCTCGCGTATTTCTCCAAAAATATCAACGGATCGGCCAATCTAAATCTATATATGCTCTGTTTGACATCGCCGACCGTGAATAAATTCTTTCCCTGACGCGATACGGCGTGGAATATCGCGTTCTGTATCTCGTTCGTATCCTGATACTCGTCCACCAAGATTTCAATATATCTTCCGGAAATCTGTTCCCCCAGCGCCGTGGGATTTCCTGTTTCATCAATTAAAATTTTTAACGCCAAATGTTCCTGATCCGAAAAATCCGCGCTGTCCAGCCGCGTTTTTTCCGTCTGATAATCTTCCGTGAACAATCCGACAAGCTCCAGCAGCGCGTCCATGGCGGGCGCGGCGGCTTTCAAATCCTCCATGGCTTCCGCGCCGTTCGGACCGCATAATTTCAATATATTCCCGTAAATATCCTTGCAATGTTTCCAGACCTGTTTTAAATTTAATATCAATCTATCATCTTTACGATTTTTCACCGGCGACAATCTGGGGAATGTCACGTTTTTGACCGCCGTTCTCATCTCTTCCCATGATACGCAATCCGATATTTTTTCGATATAACTTGCCGCTTCCAGAAATTTCAATCCATACGCTTTATATATATCCAGATCGCTTTCCACGCGTTTGGCGTTTTGATATAATAAATCTTTTATATATTCCGCTTTTCTCTTGATAACAATCAATAATTCTTTCGCGTAAATCGTCCCGTCAAAATTATTATTATTTATCCCGTCCGGATTTTCACTTTCTCCCGCCAGATTCCTCCATGTCTCCCGGCTCTGTTCCAGCCAGCGCGACGGCCACGCGTGGCTTTGCAATTTTTCATACGTCTCTAATACTAATTTTACAAGCCGTCTGTCATCCTGTCCCGCGCCGAGCGTATCCGCTAATTCCTCACGCGCGGGCGTCAGATTTTCATAAAATTTTTCAAGCGTCCGTTTCAATACCCGTTCCCGGATCAACGCCGCCTCGTTTTCGTCCAATACCCGGAAATCCGCCGTCAGGCTTCGACTTTCCGTCTCTTGTGATAACAAATGCGTATTTTCCCGCAGCAACGCCGTACAAAACGAATCCACCGTGCGAATGTCCGCCTGCCAGACTTTTAACATCTGCGCTCTTAAATGCTTATCATTCGGCGACTCCGCCACGCGTTTGGACAGTTCCGACGCGATTTTCCCGCGCAATTCCGCCGCCGCCGCCTTCGTATAAGTAATCACAAGAAATTCATCCAGATTTTTATATTCTTCCGTGACGTATTGAAACAATCTGTCCACCAATACTTTTGTTTTGCCGGATCCGGCGGCGGCGGATACCAATAAGCTCCCGCCGCGATTCTCCACCGCCGCCCGCTGTTCCAATGTTAATTTTATCTCACTGCCCATGACTTCCCCCTTTTAATTCGCAATCAATCCCCCGCCGCGTGATCGTCAATCATATTCCAGAAATCATCGTTTTTAACCGGCGTAATATATCTATAACGATCCGTGTCCCGCCCGTCCGTAAAATGACACGCGTCAAACCATTCGCAATACGCGCATGGATCATCCTGACTGGATTTTAAACACGGGTCCGCGTCGATACAGCCTTCTCTCAATTCGCGGCCTATCTCGCGTAATAATTTGCCCAGATATTTTTTTAATTTCCCCAATTGCTCCGCTGACGCCAGCCCGCCCGTAATGCTCCCGTCTTTTTTGCTGATCTTCAGCGGCAGATATTTCGGCTCAGACAGCGCCTCATGTTCCATCGCCTCTAATACATCCGGGTCTGATAATAATAACCCCGTGCGTTTTAACTCTTTTTCACGCAGTTTTTCCAGTTTCTCCGGACTGATTTCCCGGTCAGCCTTTAAAATCTCATCCCGCGCCGGGAAATACAACACCCCCGCCGGGACAATCTCGTTCCATATCTGATTATACAAATCCGGATTGATTTCCGCCTTTTCTCCGCCGGATAATATATCCGGATTCATTTCCCCGCTTTCTCCGCTCCCGCCGTCCGGATTGGATTTCTTTCCCGGCTTTAATCCGGCTTTGCCCGCGTCCTGTAAAGCGAATAAATATAACAGCATTTGAATATCAAGCCCCATGCGCACGGCGCTTAAATCAAATTTTTTCTTCCCGGATTTATAATCTATAATTCTTAAATATAATTTTCCGTTTTTGATCCAGCCGTCCGCGCGGTCCACGCGTCCCCGGATTCTGAACTGTCCGTCCGGGTCTGAAATCACCACAGCCGGAACGGATTCCCCGTCGCCGAAGCCCAGTTCATACGCCATCGGCGTAAAATCCGAGTGTCTTAATTCTTCCGCCGCCTCTAATATCACATTCCGCGCCGTCACGCGTAACCGCTGAAATAAATACTGAAATCTCGCGTTCTTCCCAGACAAATCCCCAAATTCTTGATTAATAAATATATTAATATATTCATCCGTCAGATTTTTCAAATCCTCGTCGCTGATTTTCCCAAATCCGCCGCGCGATAATACATCCCGCGTGACGTTTTCCAATAAAAAATGCAGAAACGATCCGATTTTTGGCGCGTCGAATTCCGCCGGGGCGCGTGATTTCGCTTTCAAGCCATATCGCATGAAATACGCGAAATGACAGCGTCTCATGCCTTCCAGACGCGACGCGGATAAATATAATCTTTTGCCGTATAATTTCCGGACCGCGCGTTTCGATAACATACCGCGCTTTAATCCCGCCGCGCGGCGCATATTTTCAATTTTATCCCGATATTCCGGCTGATTCTCGAAATAATTCCACAACGCGCCGTTTCTGTCGTTTCCCGCCATTTCCAAAGCCGGGATCGCCGCCGTGTATCGCCATGATTTTTTCATCCCCTCACGACGGATTTTTATCATGGGAAATAACGCCTGAATCCGCGCGATGACAAACGCCGGACGCAGTTCCCCCCCGGACGCGTCGGAAACCGGCCAGCTGATAGATAATCCCTCCGTGGGCTGCGCCAGAGCCGCGTATAACATCTGCAATTCCAGCGACATTTGCTCCTGCCCCGCCGGGGATAATTCCATCCCCAGTCCGGCCAGCGCTTCCCGGTCATCACGGTTTAAGATCACGCCGCTCTGTCCCGCCGCCGGGATTTTATCGTCATTACAGCCCAATAAAAACAAATATTTCACCGTATGCCGGTCATTTCGTGTGATCTCACTCACAGACACCTGATCCAGCGACGCCGGAACGGTCCCAATGCTGTACTGCGTCAGCGCCTGTTTAAATAATCTTACATAATCATCAATCTCGATTCTCTCTTCGCCCAATAATTCCACAAACTGATCCATCACGCCGCATAATATCTCCCATATCCGCGCCGTCTCGTCCGCTTCCTGCAATCTCCCCGCCTCCGCGAGCGTTTTCATCCGAAAATCTAATTTCTCCGTCAGATTTAATTTCTCCATGAAATTATACAGCGCTTCCGTCTTTTCCCGAACCGTCACGCCGGATTTCAACCCGCCTGACAGATCCGACAGCATTTCACGCGCGCGCCCGCGCAAGTGATTAATCAATTCTAATTTATTTTTATCTTCTTCGCTCCATTCCGTCCCGTATCCGCCCGGACGCTCCGTCCAGTCCCCGTCACGCGTCCACATCGCGCCGCGTATATCCCATGTAATTACATAATTTTCCAGTATATCGCATTCTTCCCGCGACAAACCCGCCAGTCCGCTTTTCAGCCACTTGAACATATCCTCATATTCATATCCGTTTACAATCGACGACAAAACGCCGGTGATAAAACACAATACCGGCTTTTCCAGTAAATCCGTCCGGCGGCTCCAATACGCGGGAATTTTCCATCTTTCAAATACCGTCTCAATACAGCCGGAATATTCCTCCATATTCCGCGCCGATATAGTAATATCTTTATATCTCGCTTTCCCGGACGATACTAATTTTACTATATCCGCCGCCGCCTGTTCCACTTCGTTTAACATCGTCTCCGCTTCGCGTAATTTGATAATATTATTTACATCCTCACCGCCGTTTTCCCCATGTTTCTCTTGATTCTCCCTGTTATCATGATATATTTCATTCTTTCCGAAAAAATACCGCTCCAAATGCCCCAGCGGTCCGACAGGCTCGGATCGAAATACTTTTATTTTTATTTCGCTTCCAGCGTCACGCGCCATACGCGCCAGTCTCCCCAGCGTTTTCACCGCCGGGACGAATATTTCTTCCTCGCTGTCCGGCTCTCCCAATAATACAATCGTCACGGAACGCGCCTGTTTTAATATTATCTCTAATATATCCCGTTCCCGCGCGTTAAAATACGAAAACCCGTCCAAAAATATATCTTTATCTTTCACATATTCCGACGCCGTTAGATTTTCCGATAATCTGCTGATTAAATCACGCGCGTCGCGTCCGTTCTCCCGTAATTTCGCCTCATACGCGCCGTATAACAAACCCAAATCCGATAATTTATCGCGCGTGGCTCCTTCAGATAACTCGCCCGCCTTTTCCGTCAAAATCTCCGGCGTGATTTCATACGCGTGTAACTCGTCAAATAAATCCAATAAACGCGCCAAAAACGCCGGTCGTCTCGACGGCCTTCGATAGATTTTCAACAACGCCGACAAGTCATTTACACATCTTTGCAGTGTCAATAATTTTCCGCCCGCGTCCAGCGGGATTTCCGCGATTCCGCCTGTCCGCGATAAAACCCGATTGCATAACCTGTGAAAGCTCAATACTTCCGCGTGACGGCTTGCCGTATCGCCGCACACCCGGCACAAATCCCGCTCCGCCTCGTGCGACGCGTGTTCCGGGACTAATAAAATCTGCTTGCCCGTATCGCCCAACGCCCGGATTTTCTCTAAAATCCGGCTGGATTTGCCCGTTTTGGCGCGGCCCATCCAGATATTTAACATCATCATCCCCCCTGTGAAAAATCCCCCTTTGCCGGGAAATCCGCGAAACAAAGGGGAAAATTTTTCAAAATCTTATAAATTTTAAATTTCAATTTAATTTTAAATTTAAATTTTATTTACGGCGTCCGCGCTTCCCATAAACTCCGGACCGCCGCCGGGGTCCATTGGGACAGATATACAATCTGCTCATGATACGGATGCGTGGCGACAACAAAAGAACGCGGCAGTTCCCCGGATATATCCAGTATCACGCCCGCTTCCTCCGCTTTGCGCAGATATTCCCGCGTCCGCTTTTCCGTACTGCATTTGTCCATGTCAAACACGCCGATTACGCGTTCGGATAATAAAATCTCATCCTGTCCCAGATAAAGATACATGATTTCTTTTCTCTCACCGCCGTTACTTTTCATATTATCGCGTATGACCGCGCGTCGGCGCCGTTAATCCTCGACGGATCTCATCCGTTTGACCACATCCCAGAACCGGAAAACAAGACCGTATAATCTCAGCCTGATTGTCTGTTTCCGAATGGATAAATTTCCGCTCAGATAGCCGTTTGATACATCCTGACTGTAAATATAGCACGGATAGCCGGCATGAAACCGCCCGTAGGCGTACCAGTACAGCATACCGCCGAAGTCGTTTTCCGTGAACCCGTGATACAGCCAGATCGTTTTCGTGATATGCCCGCGCTCAAAATCCAGATGGATTTTTTTATTGCCCCCGGAAGCGACATATTCCATCTGTACGTTTTTGGACGCGTGTTTCACGACAATGGATTTGACATCCGCGTCATAACTCTCCGGGAAATAGGCCCGGACGAACTCTTTCGCTTTCTTTTCGTCGCGCCATTCAATATCCGCGTATTGCAGGCTCTCCGCCACATCCATCAGCCGGGAATACGCGTCCAGTTCCTCCTCCGTGATTTCAATATTATGCAGTTCGCTGACGCCTATGTCATTCAAATCCTGCGGGATCCACCGGCTTTTTTCCGTTGTGGAAAGAATCGTCCCCAGCACGACAATGACAAACGCCGCCACCGCCACTCTGAACAGGAATTTCGCCAGAAACCAGAATACGCCGAAAAATCCGCCGATTCTTTCCCCCAGCATTCCCAATAAAGTTGGGCTGTCATCCTCTTCCGAGGTTGTCGTTGTGGACGTGGTTTCCGCTACCTGTTTCGCCATTCAAATCCCCCCCTTCGCCGCCTGATTTTATATATTTTTATATATTTATAATCATTATATTTTTAATATTTATATTTCAATTTATATTCCGTCCGCTGCCGCGTTCACGATATTCATGACATCCCCATGATACGCCAATTATAACCCTTCCCGCTGTAATTTTAACACAAACGGCAGTAAAATTTTTCCCAGATCCGTCATGGCCTTCTGAAAATCAAAATATTCATCCACCTGATTTTGACTGCCAAATAAATGATCCGAGACGGATTTCAAAGCCACAAACGGGACTTGATTTCGATAACATACCTGCGCGATTGCCCCGCCTTCCATTTCAATCAAAACCGGCTGGAACAAATCCCGTATCCAGCGGGCGCGGCTGGCCGGAATCCACGCGTTTTCCCGTATCAGATTCATATCCGGCGCGTCCGGCTTGTCCGCCAGATCGCCGGGCGGATTTTCCGACGCCGTGGCGAACCAATCCCCCGTGACGGCGCGGCCCGTCGCGGCTTCAACGCCCATCTCGTGTAAAATTTCCGCGCAATATTCCGGTTTCCATACGGGAAATTTTAATACATTCACCGTTGAGACAAATCCCATCGGATCGCCTATCGCGCTGGTGTCCATGTCATGCTGTATAAACTCCGTCGGGATCACGATTTTTCCTCTGGGCAAATCCGTCAGACAGCCCGCCACCCCCGCGCTGACAATCATATCCGCGTGAAATTTTAAACATAATATTTCCGCCGACATCGCCGCGTTGACTTTGCCGATCCCACCGGCGCAGGCGATTATATCCGGCTGTATTTCATAAAACGGCGCGCCCGCTATCTTCTCGAATTCTTTCATATCCGCCGCGCCGGGCATGGCGTGAAACTCCGCCGGCATCGCGAACTGCAGTCCGATTCTCATGATTTTATTTTCACCTCTTTTTTCGCAAATCCTTTTGCAAATCCCGTACATACGCGATATGGCGCTGTTTGACTTTCGCGCTGACGCGCGTCAGCGGCGTCAATTTTTCCGCGATTGCTTTGACTTCCCGCCTGTTCAGTTTTTTATTTGATTCTCCGCCGTCCAGCCTGTCCCATAAATTCCGGCTTAATTGAAACTGCCGTATAATTTTTACTTTCTCCCCGTTTTTCGGGACCCTTTTCAATTCGCATTCGTCCGAGAAAACAATATACGAATCAAAATCATCCGGCGGCAGGTTTAAATATTCGGCAAGCGCTTTGATATGCGTCTGATTTTGCTTCATCGGGTTATAAAATTGATAGCTTTTACCGTTTGGAAATTTCTGCGTCCAGTATTCGTTTTTACGCGTTCCGTAAATCCAGCCGCCGTAATATTTGCTCTCAAATACAAGAATTCCTTTTTCATGAATCATGACCAGATCAATTTCCGTCGTTTCTTTTCCAATCGGGATATATAGATTCCGCAATACGCGCATAGATTCTTTTTTACGCTTTTTTTGATATTGCTCTAAAATATCCGCGATTTGATTTTCTCCGTATTCGCCTTTGACAGCCGCTTTCCGACTTTTGCGCTTCCCGGATCGCAATATCAGCCAAAACGCGAATAATAAAAATAATAACAAAAATATCATTAAAATATTATACGCCCCCTGTCCCCCGCCAAGAGAACAGGGGGTGAGATTTACAGGCGAAATAATCTTATTTTTTCACCAGATTCGCCGTGTCCATCGCGATCATCAGTTCCTCATTCGTCGGGATTAACAATACTTTCACGCGGGAATCCGGCGCGGAAATGACCGCTTCTTTGCCCCGGACATTATTCGCTTCCGCGTCCATTTTGACGCCCATGTATTCCAGTCCGGACGCTATATCCATACGCTGTTTCGCGCTGTTTTCGCCAATGCCGGCTGTAAAGATAATCGCGTCCACGCCTCCCATGGCGGCGGCATACGCGCCGATGAATTTCTTGACGTTATAGCAGAATATATCCAGAGCCAGTCCGGCGCGCTGATTGCCCTTGTCATACGCGTCGCTCAAATCCCGGAAATCGCTGCTGACGCCCGAGACGCCTTCCACACCGGATTTTTTGTTTAATATATTCAGCATTTCGTCGATATTTAAATTATATTTCTTCATGAGATATTGCAAAATGCCCGCGTCCAGATCGCCGGAACGCGTTCCCATAGGCAGTCCGGCCAGAGGCGTAAAGCCCATGGACGTGTCAACGCTCTTGCCGCCGTCAATCGCCGTCACGGACGAGCCGTTGCCAAGATGGCATGAGATTAATTTCAATTCTTCCGGCTTTTTGTTTAACATCACAGCCGCGCGGCCCGCGACGTATTTATGAGATGTCCCGTGGAAGCCATAACGCCGGACTTTGTCGTTTTCATAATATTCATACGGCAAAGCGTAAAAATACGCTTTGGATGGCATTGTCTGATGAAACGCCGTGTCAAATACCGCCGCCATGGGAACGCCCGGCATGACTTTCTGACAAGCCCGGATTCCGGTCAGATTCGCCGGATTGTGAAGCGGCGCCAGCGGAACGCAATCCTCGACTGTTTTTAATACTTCGTCGTTGATTAAAACAGATTCATGAAACGCCTCTCCGCCGTGGACCACGCGATGTCCGACGGCGTCAATTTCCTTCATGGACGCGATTACGCCGTTAGCGGGATCGACAAGCGCGTCCATGACGGTCTGAATCGCCTCGGCGTGCGTCGGCATGGGAACATCCTCCGCGTTTCTGCCCGCTTTGCCGTCGACTTGCGGCTTATAAGTGAATTTTCCGTCAATGCCGATGCGCTCGCATAATCCTTTGGCAAGCAAATCGCCCGTTTCGGGATTCAAAAGCTGATATTTCAGAGAAGAACTGCCCGCGTTAATTACCAGAATATTCATGAAATCCGGCCTCCATAAAAATCCGGCTGTTTCGCCGTTTGATAGATTTATTATACCAGACTTTTTTACTCTTGCAAGCGTTCTTTTCCGGAGATTTCGGATTTTCCGCCGACATCCGGCGTTTGACGATCTATATTTTTTATATAATTTATATAATATTTATATAATTTTTCCGCGAAAGGAATTGACAAAAATCATATAATATGCTATATTGCGGACAACAAAAACGTAAAATACAATATATTGCGGGTTTGCCGGCGCGCGCACTCAATATGGCGAGAAAGAATAATATAAATATTATAATAAATTTATTATAATTTATTTTTTATCCAAACAGGCATGACGGACGGAATGGGGGAAGAGCGGTCATGTGTAAAAAACTATATGAATTATCCGGACTGACCGCCGCTGAAATCCTGACGCTTTGCGGGGAAAAATCTTATCCGGTGAATATTGAAAATATTCTGGCGAAATTGGGCGTCAAATACGGGCCTTTGGATTTTACCGACACGGAGAGGAAATTCCCGGATGTCGTCAGGCGTCGGGGGGAAATTCTGGGAGCCGTCACGCTGATCGGCGATAATGTGAATATATTCTACCGGCAGGGTTGTTCCGAAAACCGGAAACGCTTTACACTGGCGCATGAACTGGCGCATTGCTGTTTGGACGCGGTTTCTTTGAACGACAGGAGCCATGTGGAATTTCGTCTGGATCGGGAATCGGAGAATCTGAAAGAACAGGCCGCCAATGTGTTCGCGGGCGAATTACTGATTCCGGAAACCAGTCTGCGGAAATTATATAACAGCCTGAGAGCGCCCGTTTCAGATGTCATGGCGCAGGAGTTTCAAGTCAGCCGATCCGTGATGGAAGCGAGGCTGAATTATCTAAGATTAAATTTCTACACGCCTGTATATAATAATTATCCCCCGTCGGAAAATTACAAGTAAGAATGACAAAAAAGGCGGCGTTTTATGAGTTTTTTCCCATCCAAAAAGCGAATTTCCGAACGCGTTTCGGAATCCGACAGCCAGCCATCCAAAGACGCGCAAAAAGAAAGCCTGTCCATTGTGGAGGACGCGCTGACGGAACAACGAAATCAGCCGGATGAAAGCGGCGGAAACGCCGCCGCGCCGTCAAATGAGACGGACGAAAACGCGCTTTCTGAAAATTCAACCGTCCAAAAACCGGAAAAACAAAGCGGACAGGATCAGCCCCCTTTGAGTACGATCCGTAATATGCGGGAATTACGCGTCAAAAAAGGAGAACAAAATCTGGACGAGCGCAAACAGCTTTTGAATATTTTAAAAATCCTGTTTACGATTCAAATGATTTTCATGAACGCGATTGTCCTTTTGATTATCCTGTGGGGCGGATTTAAATTATCATTCCTGCGTGATGACATGGAACATCTTGAAGCCGTTATTGACATGACCAAGGCTTATATCACCGCGATTCTGGTGGAACTGCTGGGCGGCATTATCTTTATTGTACATAATGTCTATTCCGACAGGAGCATTGACGGCGATACGCGGGCAAACGGGGAAGAATCCGCGCCGGAAGAGGAATCCTGATAACACGCGGCGGGATTTTAATTTTCCGGCGTGATTTTATATTTCCCGTATGACTTCGATTTCATGAATATGATAATATAAAAACAAGTCAATCATATCGCTTGAAATGACTTCCCCGGCGATAGCGATTGGAATCGCGGGCGGGCAGCTTACAATCGGCGCGGCGCAGATACGCCCAAGAGCTTTTTTTATATCAATCCGCTCGCGCGGCGCGAATAACGCCTCGCGCGGCGTCATGACGGATTGGATATTTTTAATATTATAATAATTATAATTATTATTATTTTTATTTTCCCCAAGGGAGTTTAATATTTTATCAAAATCATCCCGCGTATTCTCCGGCGTCGCCATGAAAATTACAAAATCAGGATCCGAATATTCCCACTCCACGCCGCCGGATTTTAATTTTTGAATGATCAAATCCGCGTCGCCCTGTATCGTGATCCGCAACGGATCGCTGTTTAACACATTCCAGCCGCGCCCGCGTAATTTTGATTTTAACGCGTCTATGCGCGATATAATCTCCCGCAAGCGCGCCGGATAATTTTGATATAAATATAAATTGCATAAATCCAATGACGCTAAAATTAACCATGACGGGCTTGTGGAGCCGAAAATTTCCATCGCCGTTTTGACTTGCGTCCCGACAGCCGTTTTGATAGTTTGTCCGCCGTCGTCCGGAAATACATCCGGGAATCCTGTCAAATCGTTTCGCGGGAATCTTGTCAAAGCCTGTTTGGATATATGCAGATACGCCCCGCCGGTCAGGACCGGGAGCGTCTTATGCGCGGAATCACAGCACATATCCGCGCCCAAGTCCAACGGATGTTGGGAATTTTCTAAAAATTTTAAATACGCCCCGTGCGCGTTGTCGACTAAAAGCAACGCGCCGTACTCACGCGCGATTTGAGACAATCCGGCAATATCCTGTAAGCCGCCGAGATAATCCGGGCTTGTGAGATACACCGCCGCCGGAAGTTTTGATATTAATTTTAATTCTTTTAATTTTCTTCTCAGATTTTCCGGCGTAATCGGACAAGAACAAATACTTGACACGGATTCCGGCGCGCCGTTTCGCGTATATTCCGGCGGCGTGTTTCTCGTGTATTCCGCCGCGTCCGGATAGAGCCAGATAATTTCCGCGCCGCACAGCGCGGCGGCGTATAAGAACGATTTATGCGCGTTGCGCGCGGCCAATATCACAGGCCGCGTCCCGGCGGGACGATTGGCAACCGCCAAATAAATCATCGCCTTGACGCATTGGCTGGAGCCTTCCGCCGAATACGCCGTATAGGCCGATCCGTAAAGCGCTGACGCGTTGCGCTCGCTCTCTTGTAATATACCCGACGGCGCGTATAACTCATCCGCGCCGCTGATTTCGGTTATGTCATATAATTCACAGCCGATAAAATTCCGCCCTTTATGTCCGGGCATATGCAATCGCGCGGGCTTTGATTCCGCGTATTTTTTGATAAAATCCCAAATTGGCGTTGTCATGATATTTTAATATATAATAATAATTTAATAATAATTAATAAATTTCCGTCAAATTCTCGCGCTTTACGCCGGTCTGTTCGCAGAAATGCTCCACGGCTTTCTGATTTTCCAGAAGCATAAACTCCTGAAATTTCCCAGTGCGGGAATCAATAAATCCCGCCGTCATTTCGCCTGTGCAGATACTTTTTCGCACGGCGGGCTTTTTCTCGTCCGGATTATACGCGATTTTTTCCGGCTTTTTATGATTCCCAAAAAATAACATGACATCATCCCCCTGAAATTCCGGCGTTATCGTAAATTATCCCAGCGCCCGCGCCGCCTGAAGCGTAATCGCGCATTCGATACGCTTGCGGAATAACTCACAGCCCGGTTGATAAATCCCCGTAATATCCCCCGCCGCGTGATACGCGTTGGCCGCGCAGCCGCCGGAACAGTATAATTTCGCCCAGCAGTTTTGGCATTCCGGACGGGAATAGGCGTTGCACGCCCGGAATTTTTCGCGTAATTCTTGATTGACAACGCCCCGCCATATATCGCCTAATTTATATCCTTCTTCCCCCACGAACTGATGGCAGGGATATAAATCCCCTTGCGGCGTCACGGCCATGTATTCCGTGCCGGACCCGCAGCCGGATACGCGTTTGTATATGCACGGCCCGTCCGTCAGATCCAGCGTAAAATGATAAAATCTAATCGGCTTGTGTTCGCGTTCGCGCCGGAGCATATCGCGCGCCAGTATTTCATATTGCGATTTGACAAGTTTTATATCATCTTCCGTCAACGCCGCGGGATCGTCCGGCGCGCAGACCACCGGTTCCATGCTTAATTCCGTAAAGCCAAGATCGGCCATATGAAACAAATCCCGCGTGAAATCCGGGTTATTATGCGTGAACGTCCCCCGGATATAATAGCTTGTTTTATGATTTTGATTCTTTACCCGCGCTTTCACGAGTTTCTGAAATTTCGGGACGATTTTGTCATAACTGCCGTTCCCGGCGTAATCTTTCCGATACGCGTCATGAATCTCCCGCCGCCCGTCCAGCGACAGGACAATATTATCCATTTCCTGATTGGCGAAATTTATCACATCATCGTCAATTAACAGGCCGTTTGTCGTCAGTGTAAATCTAAAATGCTTGTGATAATTTTTCTCAATACTCCGGGCGTAGGCGACTAATTTTTTGACTACTTCCCAATTCATCAAAGGTTCTCCGCCGAAAAAATCGACTTCCAGATTATATCTCTCACCGGAATTGGCAATCAAAAAATCAAGCGCCTGTTCGCCTGTTTCATAACTCATCAAGGCCCGTTCGCCGTGATAGCGTCCCTGACTGGCGAAGCAGTATTCGCAATTTAAATTACAGCTATGCGCGACGTGCAGACAAAGCGCTTTGATAATATTCCCCGACCGGGATTTTAATTCCCCGGCGATATTTTCAAAATCATCCGGCGTGAACAGTTTCCCGGCTTTTTTTAAACTTTCTATATCTTCCATACATTCCCGCAATTCCGATTCCGTCACGTCCGGCCTGTCCGGATATTTCGCGAGCATGATTTGAATCATCTCATCCGGCGCGTGATTCTCATACAGCGCGATCAAATCATACGCGATTTCGTCCACGACATGGACAGAGCCGGAGCAGGTGTCTAATATGATATTATATCCGTCCAATTGATACTGGTGAATCATAAAAGAACAAACTCCCGTAAATATAAAAATATAAAAAAATAAAAATAAAATAAAAAACAGGACGCGCCCGGCGGCGGCATCCCGTTTTGATTTCATCCGCCGACGCGCGGGACGACAAACGCTCAGGCCCGTTTCTCCGCCGTCTGGCGTTCGCATTTCTGATTCGCCACGCCGCAGCTTGTTTTGCACGCGGACTGGCATGATGTCTGGCACTCGCCGCAGCCGCCGCGCTTCGCGCTTTCGCATAAATTCCGCGTTTCCAGCGTCACAATTCTTTTCATGTCTCATTCGCTGCTACTCAAAATGTGGACAAATGTCCGCATTGAGAAAATTCCCGCTTCCACGAGTATGCTTTCGCGCTGACAAATCAGACGCTACTCACAGGTTCTTGTACTCTCCGCGGGCGTAAATTCCCGATTAGCCACCGGTATTTTGTAGCAGTTTCCTCCTCTCTTCTCCTATGATTTTTATAATTTTAATATGCTTTGGTAAAAAATTTGTAAGAACCTTGACCAACCGTCGCCCACAGGGTTCTATCCCATCGTTAGCCGGACTGTTTCAACCGGCGCGGGTCATTCCGAGGTTTCGCCCG
>CAJOQY010000264.1 GCA_905236835.1 uncultured Oscillibacter sp.
CAACGCGATTTTAGGCGCGTCGCTGGCCGTCGCCAAGGCCGCCGCCAACAGCTTGGGCGTACCCCTGTATAACTATATCGGCGGCGTTAACGCCAAGACCCTGCCCGTGCCCATGATGAACATCCTCAACGGCGGCGCCCACGCCACCAATAACGTGGAGATTCAGGAATTCATGATTATGCCCGTCTCCGCGCCGTCCTTCAAGGAAGCTCTGCGCCGCTGCGCGGAGGTGTTCCACCAGTTGAAGAAGACCCTCAAAGAGAACGGCACGCCCGCCGCCGGCGTCGGCGACGAGGGCGGCTACGCCCCCAATCTGGGATCCGATGAGGACGCCCTGAAAGCCATCGTCAAGGCCGTGGAAGAAGCCGGTTACAAGCCGGGCGAGGACTTCTGCATCGCCATCGACGCCGCTTCTTCCGAGTGGCAGAAAGAGGGCGAAAAAGATTATCATATGCCCAAGACCGACAGACACATGACCGCTGATGAACTCGTGGCCATGTGGAAAGACTTCGCCGACAAATATCCGATCATCTCCCTTGAGGACGGCATGGCCGAAACCGACTGGGAAGGCTGGAAGAAACTCACGGACGCGATCGGCGACCGTGTCCAGCTCGTGGGCGATGATTTATTCGTCACGAACGTCAAGCGCCTGTCCGACGGCATTTCCAAGAAAGTCGCCAACTCGATTTTGATTAAAGTCAACCAGATCGGCACGCTGACCGAAACGCTTGACGCGATCCAAATGGCCAATCGCGCGGGCTATACGGCCATCGTCTCCCACCGTTCCGGCGAAACCGAGGACGCCACCATCGCCGACATCGCCGTCGCCCTCAACGCCGGACAGATCAAGACCGGCGCGCCGAGCCGCACCGACCGCGTGGCGAAATACAATCAGCTCCTGCGTATCGAGGAAGAACTCGACGACGTGGCCCAGTATCTCGGCAAAGACGCGTTCTTTAATCTCAAGAAATAATTTATATTTAAACTATTTATCTTGCGATTGATGCGCGTAAAAAAGCGTAATAATCCCCTCTCCGCTGAAACGGCGGGGAGGGGGTTTTTTATTTCCGTAAAAGCCGGTTGATTAAATTTAAAATCATCAATAAATCATCTTCCCGCAGTTTCCGCATTCCCTGAACCGCTTCTTGAATTAATATCGGATCGCTTACGGATTCATCGAAAAACTCTCGCGGCGTAATGCCGAAATAATCGCAGATCGCGAAAAACTCTTTCAGCGGCGGCAACGCCTTTCCGGATGAAATATTATAAACATAGCCCCGGCTGTGTCCCAAATCATAACTCATTTGATATTCCGACACGCCTTTTTTGATCCGAAGCTGTGTAATGCGGTCTTTTACATACTCTTCCGTCATGTATCCTCACCCCTGATTTAGGATACCCGCGCGCGCCGGACGGAACGTATAAAAATATTTGATTTTTATATTTACAAATCTAAATATATATGTTATTATCGCGAAAAAACAAAAAATCGTGGATATAATAGAATATTATAACAAATTTAATAGATTTAATAAATTGAATCAGCAAGGGAGGGAAAAGGGTATGCCGTTTTTGGAAACCACCCGAAATATTTACCGCAAGTGGAAGCGTATAGAAGTCGTGAATGTCACATTGAGACAGTTCGTGAAACTGCTGGACCGGGAATTTCTCTCCAAAGCCGAAAACAGTTATGAATTGGAAGAAATCATTGACACGGTCAACGGCGGCGGCTTATTGGGGAAAAGGATTCGATCCAAAAGCGGGGCTTATGAGCTTCTGCGTTCGCCAAGCGCGGGCATTCTCTATTTTTTGGGATTCCGGAAAAACAGCGTGATGATTTATGATAAAAAGGCGAAACGCGATTTCCGATATGAAATATATATGTATCAATATAAATCATAAAATCTTTCTGATTGTTGGGGATAATAAAATCATAAAAACCCGCCGCCCCGGATTGATTTTCGGGACGGCGGGCAAAAAATTTCTTAACAGTGTTTTTCTTGACGAAAATCACATTTTATGATAATATAACAATGATATCTGAAATGAAAAAGGAGGTGAAATAATGCCGGAATTATGCCGTTTTTATAATATTGTTATCAAAATGCTTTACAGCGATGACGCGCGGCATCATAAGCCGCATTTTCATGTGTCTTACGGGGAATATAAAGCGTCCGTCAGTATAGAGGGCGAACTTCTTGCCGGGAATCTTCCCGTAAAACAGCTTAGAATGGTGCAGGCATGGGCCGCGATTCACGAAGATGAATTATACGCGGCATGGAATCAGGCTGTAAGAAATCGCCCGTTTGAAAAAATTGAACCATTGCGTTAAATCTATGAAAGGATATTTTTAAAATGTATATAATAGACGGAATCGCGTATGCGGGCGAACGGGAAGCCGTTACGGAAATCGTCAGCGTTCGCGTGACAGGCGAATATGAATTATATATCCGGTTTCGGACAGGAGAAAGCGGCGTTTTTGATTTTTCGCCTTTGTTGAATGACCCGGCGTTTCTCCCGCTGAAAAATACGGATGTTTTTCGGGGCGTATATCTGGACGACGGCATTCCCTGTTGGAATGACGGCGAAATTGATATTTCTCCCGATTATTTGTATCAACACGCCGTTTTGGATAAAATCCGGGACGCGTCATGATAAAATGATAATAAAATAATCATAAAAACCCGCCGCCCCGGATTGATTTTCGGGACGGCGGATTTGTTAGATAATCATTTTTTATGATTTTGATTTTATCAGCGGTTGAAATAGCGATACAGGAACGTGGCGATCTGGCCGCGCGTACAGCCGGTCATGGGTTCAAACGTGGTGTCCGTGATGCCGTTCGTGACGCCGTTCTGAATCGCCCAGAGTACGGGATAATAGAAATAACTGGCGGGGTTGACGACATCGGTAAACGGATTGGAGGCTTGCACCGTTCCGGCGTTGTCCATGCGGTACAGGAATGTCACCATCTGGCCGCGCGTGACAACCATATCAGGAGCGAAAGTCGTCGCCGTGGTCCCCTGCGTAATATTATGCTCCACCGCCCAAAGGACAGCGTTGTAATAATATTTGCCGCTGGCGACATCCGTAAACGGATTATTTTGATTGGACGGCGCGGGCGATCCGGCGGCGCGCCATAAGAAGGCTACCATCTGGCCGCGCGTACAGGAATCATACGGCGCGAATACGGTATCGGTTTTGCCGTTGGTAATCTGGCGGTCAAGGGCCCACAGAACGGGCTTATAATAATGATGTCCGGCGTTAATATCGCTGAAGGGATTCCGCAGGAATGACGCGCTGACCGTGACATTGGATGACGGCATTATGAAAGTCGCGCCTGTGTCGCTCTGCGTGGCGGCGATTTGATTCCCGTTCGCGTCCGTGACAGTGATATTAAACAGGCCATAACCGTTGGCGGGGACGCCCTGCACGGGGACGGTCGAACCGGGAGCCGCGCTGGAACTGTTGAGATTTACCGCGCCATTGGAAATATTATTGGCGATCGTAATCGCGTATTGACCGGCGGGCGGGG
>CAJOQY010000265.1 GCA_905236835.1 uncultured Oscillibacter sp.
AAGCCCGCTGGCCACAACCGCCCCGCCTGTCGTCAGTCCGTAACTGATTTTCTCCGCGCACATGATCCCATACGGCGTACAGTTCCGCGTCCCTACGACAGTAATCACGGCTTCCTCGTCAATCGTCGGCAGACGGCCTTTGATATACAATACGCACGGCGGATCGTAAATATCCCGCAGGCGTCCCGGATATTCCGCGTCCTGCATCGTCAATATCCGGATGTTCAATCTTTGACAGTCCCCCAAAATTTTATCCGCGCTGTCCATGGACCGATCCGCGAGAGATTTTATCTGGCTTGGCTCCACGCCTTCCGCGAGAATCAACTCGTTTTCATCCGCGTAATAAATATCCTCCGGAGATCCGAAATGCCGCAAAAGCGCGAGACGCGTTTGATTTTTCAAGCCTTTCAGACAGCTCAGCCATACCCAGTATTTTACGCCTGACATCCCGGGCCTCCTTTCCGTATCCCTGACGCGCGGCTTGTCATTTCGCCGTTTCGCGTTTATTTTTTTATATATTATATTTTTATATTATATTTTCACGCGTCCCGAAACGCTTCCCATAATATAATGCCCGCCGCCGTCGCCGCGTTGAGGGACTCGCGCCCCTCTTTCATCGGAATTGATATCATTTCATCGCATAATTTTAAAACATCATCCGACAATCCCTGTCCTTCGCTCCCAATCGCGACCGCCAGATTTTCCGAATCCGCGAAATCCGCCGCGCGTATATCCAGCGCGTTTTCCCGCGCCGCCGCGCCGTATAATTTTATCCCCTGACGCTTTAATATTCCGCCCAATTCTTTTATATTACACGGCCATATTTTTAATTTAAATACCGCGCCCATGGCCGCCCGTATCGTCTTGGGATGATAAACATCCGCGCAGCCGGGAAGCGAAAACACGCCGTCCGTATCAAACGCGTCCGCCGTTCTTAAAATCGTCCCCACATTGCCGGGGTCCTGTACGCCGTCCAGTATCAAATAACGCTTTTTATTTTTAATATCCTCTTCCGGCGCGCTAAAATAATCATTCCGCATGGCGCACACGCACAACACGCCCTGCGGCGTTTTCGACGGCGCGACGCTTTTCATGATTTCTTCCGGAATCACAATTTCCCGGATATTCCGCGTATCTTGTATCTTCCGCGCCTGATCCGGGAAATCGCGCGGATCCCGCGCCTTGATCGGCGATATATCCGGAATTTTCGCCGCTTCCGTCCGGATGATGATTCTCACGTCACCCCAGAATAAAGCCTCTTTTAATAATTTATATCCGTCGCATATAAATAATTTTTCTTGCCGCCGATACGCGCCGTCTGATAACAATTTCCGGACTTTTTTTATTAATTCATTATTCCGGCTTGTAATATATTCCATATTATATCATATCTCATATCAATTTTTTTATCTATTTTAAAACAACCCCGTGATTTTGCCGTTTTCGTCTATGTCAATCCGTTCGGCGGCGGGCGATTTCGGCAGTCCCGGCATGGTCATAATATCGCCTGTCAAAGCCACTAAAAATCCCGCCCCCGCGCTGACTTTCAAATTCCGGACCGTTATCACAAATCCTTTCGGCGCGCCCAATAATCCCGGATCGTCCGAGAAAGAATATTGCGTTTTCGCCATACAAACCGGCAGATTGCCATATCCAAGCGATTCAAGCTCCGCCATCTGTTTCCGCGCCGCCGGCGTTATCACAACGCCGTCCGCGTGATAGACGCGCTTGGCTATATCATTCAATTTCTCTTCGATAGATTCATTTAAATCATACGCGAACCGGAAACCGCTTTCAACGCCGTTATTATTATTTTCGCATAATCTCAAAACTTCTTCCGCCAGCGCGAGGCCGCCTTGGCCGCCTTCGGCCCATACCTCACTCAGCGCGACGGATATGCCCATCTCCTGACAGCGTTTTTCGATCAAATCCAGTTCCGCCGCCGTATCCGTCGGAAACGCGTTGATTGCCACCACGCACGGCAGACGCCATAAATGCCGCATATTCTCCACATGCTGTAATAAATTCGGCAGTCCTTTTTCCAGCGCGTTTAAATCTTCCTGATTCAAATTATTTTTCAGCGCCCCGCCGTGATGTTTCAACGCCCGTATTGTCGCCACGATAACAACCGCGTCCGGCTTCAAATCCGCCATGCGGCATTTTATATCCAGAAACTTTTCCGCGCCCAGATCCGCGCCGAATCCCGCCTC
>CAJOQY010000266.1 GCA_905236835.1 uncultured Oscillibacter sp.
GAGGATTAACCGGGACGAGGAATATGATCAGGGTTACAAAGCGAATCTTGAGCCTGTTTATATCACGTCCCACGACAGCGAAACCCATCCGGCTTATTGGCAGGAAATCACATCGACAGGCGCCCAGACCATCAAAATCAATTTTTTGGAAAACAGGGTTGAACTTAGCCCGGACGCCAAGATGTGGCGTTCCGTCGTGACGCAACAGCCGGCCTCGCAAAATGACACGCTAAATCTGTTTATTTATCCGGACATGTCTCACCTGAGAGCTGACGGAAAGTATACGCCGAAGGTGGAGATAAATTATACGGATGTGGAAGCGAAATCGTGTACGGTCGATTTGAGCTTAGAGAGAGGCGATCTGCGTCAGACAATGTTTCAAAATCAGTTGCTTTATTACGCTGTCGGGGTCAATGTCAGTAAGATGTCGTCAATAGGCACGATTTCGATTTACACCGGAAACGGCGATAATATGATGGGCATTTCCCGCGCGCTGGTACAACGCGTCCGGGACGGCGTTGTGATTGAATCAAAAGACATGGCCGGAAGCGGATTCAGCGATTTCGGCATAACTCTTGGGGATCGCGGCGCGACAGAAGTAGAAGAACAGCATGTGATGATCCAACTTGGAATGGATACGAAAAAAACGGTTTTAAATCCGGGAACGGGTAAGGAAAGAACGGGAGCGGTAGACATCGCCGTCGCCCTGTGGTACCGCACGGACAACCCAAGCAATGCCGAGTTGCGTACCCCGTATGTCTTCCTGACGGACGAGGATGTGAATTATACGTCCATCTCTCCCGGACAGGTGCTGGATTTGAAATTTAGGCAAATCAATATCTTGGAAATTACCGGCGTTTCCATCGTCAGTCAGGGCTCGATCAGCGCCTCCGCGGACGCGATTTATATCGCCGATCATGTTCTGGAAAAAATTTCGGGCGAGTATATCCGAACCAAAACCGAATACGGATTCACCGACGGCGTCACAATCACAAACACGCCGAATCGGCTCTATCTGTCGGAAGCGTCCGTGCGGCCTCTGGAACTCCGGTTTGAGACGGGCGCCGCGTCGGAGAATATCAGCGGCGGAACGTCCGGCTCCGTTTTCATGACGCTGGGATATTATAACCGGCAAAATCTTGACAGAATAAGAGAATTCCCGGATATTCGACCCTATCTCGTCAATGGAAACGACTTCCAAGCCGGAACGGTACAGACCGTCCGTATGCTTATTTCAGATATATCTGAAGTGCGCTGGGTGGAACTGGATCCGATCAGCGCGGATGCTTCCAAAGCGAAAGCGACATGGAATCTGAAAAGCGTTTCCGCGTCACTGGGCGAATACGTCAATGGAGCGGAATGGCCTGTCAATCGGATTATTATGGAAAACGACCCTGTGAAAGTGATGCTGACAAGCGTCCTGATGTCGGCGCAAGTCGATACGTTTACGGCGTTTGAAAAGCCTACTCCCATACCGACGGCGGCGATTGATCCCGTATCGACGGATGAGACAATAACGCCTACGCCGACGGCGGCGTCCGCCATCACGCCGACGGCGACGCCTACGCCCTTGATTCTGAACGGAGGAAGCCACGAGATTTTCATTGAATCCGGCGAGGGCATTCAGATTATCCCTTCGCTGGTGGGATCGCTGGACTATATCACCGTGACGCTCGAAAACCGCGAATTGACGACGGGCGCGACCGGCAAAGTCAATCTTGCCGATACGCGCGGTTATACGGCTCAGAAAGTCGAACAAGACATCGCGGCTAAAAAATCCGCTTTCCGTGATACGTTTATAACGAAATTCTCCGGCGATTACAGTCAAGAAAAACTGGACGAAATGATTCAAGAAGCGATTAAAGACGCGGAACGGGAAGTACGGCTCCAAGGCGGACCGTATGACGGATCGTTCACGCCGGGTTCCACCAGCGTCTTGGAAAATGAAATGCCGATTCGTTTCGTGCCGCCGCGCAATTTCACTTCCGGCACGCTCGGTTATCAAATTAAAATCTATTCCAACGAAGCGAACGCCGCGGCGGTTATTCTCAATATAGCCGTGAAAAACGAAGCGGATCAGTATGCCGCCGCGCTGGCCGCTTATGACGCCGCTTTGACAAATCTGGACAATCGCGTTACCGCCGAAGTGGAGAAAAAACGGAGAGAACAGGAAGAAGAGGAACAGCGGCGGAGAGCCGAGGAAGAGCGGGCAAAATACAACAATCCGGTTATATCCGTCTATCAGGACACGGAAAGCGGTTATGAATTGCTTTTCCGGGCGAATCGTGACAATATCGCGTCCGTTTCTTACGCGGATGACGAATTGCAATTTATCATAGAGGGAACGACGGGCGAAAGAACGTATACCGCGAGCGGCGGCGATACGCAGATTTACGGCGCGTTCGATTTTGGCAACGGCGAACAGGATATGTTCGGCCCCGTTTATCTGGACGAATTTGAGGAAGATATGCTGGACGAATATCAGGCGTATATTCCCACGCCGACGCCCACAGGTACGCCCACGCCCGCGCCGACACTCGCGTCCACAGACGCGCCGACGCCGGACTTGTCGGACTGACTACTCCCAAGAGTTTGACGATTTTGTGTATGACTGGGCAACGAACACGGATGAGTAGGGAAAACAGGCGCGGAGGCTTTTCCGCGGACAGCTGACGCGCCGTCCCCCCCATTTTTTGAACAAGAGGAACAAAACGTAAAAAACGTCTTCTTGTTCAAAAATGGGGGAGACGTGATTTTCCCTCTTGATTTACGCGGAAATATGTCGTATTATGTAAAAAAATAAAAAATCAAAAATAATAATTTTAAATATATATATATATATATATATCGCGTCAAATTGATTTTTCGATTTTTGAGGCGCGTATAATAAAAATTTTGACGGAGGATTCATGAAAAATTCGGGGAACAACAGGCCGTTGTTTATCACAGCCGCGGCGTTGATTGGCGTCCTGATGATTGTAACGGTCGCGGCGGCGCTGCTTTGGCGTTGGCGCGTCGCAAGCCGGTTCAGAAGCGCGCCGGACGCGCCGTATCCGTATAAATGGACGGAGGGCAGTTTAATTACGCTGGAACTGGACGGCGGCGACGCGCCGAACGGCGTCTGGACAACGGAAAGCGGAGACAACGGCACGGTGGTTATTACAATCGGGGAAGCCGAAGACGGAAAAACGGAAGTGACCCTGAGACCCGTCACGGCAGGCCGCGCCTCGGTGGCGCTCACGCTTATGGATGGGGAAACCCGTCTCGCGGACGCGTCTTTCATCGTTGAGACGGGATTGGACGAACGCGGCGGA
>CAJOQY010000267.1 GCA_905236835.1 uncultured Oscillibacter sp.
CAATTCGACGTTTTCCAATACCGTCAAATCCTGTATTAAATTATATTGCTGAAATATAAATCCGATCTGCTTGTTTCTAATCCGGCTCAACTGCGTATCGCTCAGCGTCTGCACGTCAACGCCGTCTAATAAATATTCCCCATATGTCGGAATATCCAGACAGCCCAAGACATTCATCATCGTGGATTTGCCGGATCCCGACTGCCCGACGATGGCCACGAATTCGCCCCGGTCAATCGTCAGGCTGACGCCGTTCAGCGCCCGGACTTCGCTTTCCAGTCCCTCGCCGTAAATTTTATATACCTCGCGCAGTTCCACCAAGTGCAACGCCCCGGCCTCCGCGCCGTTTGATTTCATGCCGCCGCCACCCTTAATTTTATATTTAATTAAATAAAATCATTAAAACATACCGAATCCGAAATCCGTCTGCATTTGGGTAAATACTTCCATGCCCTCTTCCAGACCGGATAAAATCTCGACGTTGAAAGAATCCTGTATACCGGTCCTGACTTCCACGGGCCAGAAATTTTCCGGAATCGTCTCGTTGTCGATAATATCATCCAGCGCGTTTTCCGGCGGTTCTTCCCCCGTTACATAGACCACAGTTAAACTCTCGCCGTCCATATTCGACACGTTACGCACGCACTGCACCGGGACAATCAGGCAATGATCATTCTGACTGGCGACCAAGCTGTATTGTATATTGCTGTTGATTTGCAATGTCTCATCCGAATTGTCCACCGTAATCACCATCGGATACGTCGCCACGCCGTTGCTTAACGTACTGGACAGGCTGATACTGTCCACGATGCCTGTGGCGATCCGGTCAAATTGATTTAAATCCACCGACATGCCTTTTTTGATATAACTCATATTGCGCTCGTCCACCGTCGCGCTGACGGAAATCATACTCGGATCCGAAATCGTCATGGCCGCTTTCCCGGACGCCGCTTCCTCTCCGACGGTCAAATCCAATCCCACGACTTTTCCGTCAATCGGCGACACGGCCTGACATTTGTCTAATATTTTTTGCGCTTCCTCAACTTTTTTAATCGCTTCCTCCACGGCCTTCTGATTCGTCTCAACGGTCCGTTCCGCGTCCGTCACGCCGCGTTTGGCCGTCTCCACGCCGCGCTGAGCCGTCTCCACGCTTTTTTGCGCGTCCGTCACGCCTTTCCGCGCGCTCTCCACGGTTTTCTGCGCGTCCGTCACGCGCCGCCGCTGGCTGTCCACGCGCTTCTGCGCCTCCGACACGTTGTTTTCCGCGTCCGTGACGCGCTTGCGCGCGTTCTCCACGTCATTCTGACGATCCTCCACGACTTTTTCCGCGTCCTCTATCGCTTTTTCCACTTCCTCGCCGTCAAGAATCAATAACAATTCGCCTTCCGCCACCGGGTGATAATCTTCCAAAAAACTCTGCAATACATCCCCCGTCGCGCCCGCTTTTAACTCTTTCGTCCGCATATATTCCAGTTTGCCCGGATCCGGCGACACGGCTTTTTCCGAATCCGTATCAATCATGGCGGACGCGCTCATTCCGGCGGCAAGTCCGCCCGCGTTTTCCATCAATATATCCACGCTGAAATAAAGCGCGCCGTCGTCCGGATTGATTCTCTCGTTTTCATGCGCTTTCTCGACATAGCCCTCCACCGTGGACATCAAAGCCGGAATCGTGACTTCCGCCCGCTGGCCCTCATGAATTTCATTTTTAAAACCGCCGCTGAACCATTGGGTTAATCTCAAGCGCGCGTCGTCGACCAGCGTCGCCACAACCGTTCCTTCCGTGATTTTATCGCCGATATTTAATTTTTGCGTATCCGTGAGTTTGCCTTCCCAGTCGGCTTCCAATGTCAGGTCTTCCCGCTTTTTCCGCGCGTCCGCCAGATCTTTTTCCGCCGTCTCCACGCGTTTCAACGCCGCGTCCACGCCCTCCTGTTCCGTTTTGACGTTCTCCCGCGCTTTCGTCACGTTTTCCTGTTCCGTCCGGACGCCCTCTTCCTCCGTGTGTACGTTATCCTCCGCCGTCCGGACGGATTCTTCCGCCGTCCGGACGGATTCCTCCGCCGTCCGGACGCCCTCTTCCGCCGTTCTGACGCCCTCTTCCGCCGTTCTGACGCCTTCTTCCGCGCGCGTGACGGCGTCGCGGGCGGTCTGTACGCCGTCCTCCGCGTCCGTGACCGCTTTCCGCGCCGCTTCCGAATCAATGATATATAATAAATCACCGGCGGATACCACGTCGCCTTCCTCCACGAAAATTTCCCGCACCGTTCCGGCGGCGGGCGTCATCATGGTCTCGCTGTTTTTGGCGCGCGTGACGCCGCTCCCCTCCACCGTCGCCGTGATCGCGCCGTATTGCGCGAAATCCGTCAAAATCATGGAATCCGATTCCCCGCCGCCTTTCAATAAATTCCGGGCGGCGAATACAATCCCCGCGATTACAATTATCAAAATAACGATCAATCTGATTCTTTTGCGGCGGCGTTTTTTGGCTTCCGTCGATTTTTTCGGGCGCGGCTTTTCGGATCCGCCGGATTGCGCCATATTCGCCGCGCCGCTGATTCCGCCCGCGCTGCCCATATTCGCCGCCGCGTTCCCGTCCGTATGGCTCGCTGGCGTAAACGGGTCTGACGCGCCCGCCGTTTCGGGGGGCCGGCCCGTGATTTTCATATCCGGCGTACCGCTTCCAATCATTTCAGTTTCCATCTGTTTCCGTGCCTCCGATTGCCGTTTTATCGCCGTAAACCGGCGAACGCCGCGCGATACGCGCGCCTGATAAAATCCCTGTCACTGTATCGCAAATACGCGCCGAAATCAATGACAAAACGGTAACAAATTTACACAATATTATTTACACAATATTTATATATATATTTAATTTATATATATATTTATATATTATATTTATATCAAATTTTTATTAGCTTATTTTATACGGACGCGCCGCCGTTCCAAAAGGTTCCATGGAAAAAGCGTGTATGAAATCAAACAAAACAGGCCATACTTCCCGTGGTTTCCAAATTCATTCTTTTCACGATCTGATTTCATGATGATCTTATTAAGGAGGGTTTACATGGAACGAAAGCACAGGCGACCATCTTCCGGGGCCGCGCTTTACGCCGCCATCGCCGTATGTCTCGCGGCGGCGGGCGTTGGCGGTTATCGCATTCTGCGCGGCGGCGCGGACACGGCGCGGGATCGGACATCCCTTGTCTCCGCCCCGGCGCGCGTCCCGGAGCCGGAGCCGGGCGCGTGGGACGCGCGAGAATATCAGACGGACGGCGCGTGGATCGAAGAGGATCGCGGCGGCATAGAATCCGGACAGGATGATTACGCCGTATCCGAAAATATAACCATGCCGGATTTGTCCGAAAACGCGGAGCCGCGGGATAATAATAATAATAATATAGATATATCGGCGTCCGGCGGCGCGGAACTGCCCGACACCCGGACGGAACCCGACGCCGAACCGATTGAAACCGCGCTCCGCCCCGGCGGCGCGAAGTCCGGCGCGTCCGCGACGCCCACGCCGGACAGTCAACCGGAAAATTCCGCTTCTTCCGAAAACGCGGACGCCGGACAATCCGCCGCCACCCCAACGCCCGTCAGCCGCGTTCCGGAGGACAGTCCCCGTTTCGTCATTCTGCCGCTCGACGGCGAAACCGTCACGGCGTTTTCCATGGACGAGTTATTATACAACGAAACGCTCCGGGACTGGCGCACGCATGACGGCATAGACATCGCGGCGGAAGAGGGGACGCCCGTTCTGGCCGCCGACGCCGGGACCGTGGAATCCGTGGATGACGACGCCATGATGGGCATGACCGTCGTCATCCGTCATGAGGGGACCTGTGAAACGGTCTATTCCTGTCTTGGCGTCGAACCGGAGGTGGAAGCCGGGGACGAGGTATCCGCCGGACAGGTCATCGGCTTTGTCGGGCCGGGCGGACCGGCGGAAGCGGCTGTGGCGCCGCACCTGCATTTTTCCGTATTGCAAGACGGCGCGGCCATGGATCCCGCCGATTATCTGCCGTCAGATTTGAATTTAACTCCTGATTTCAATCAAGATTTAAATCAAAATTTGAATCCTGAATCATAAAGCGCGGGCATGAAAAATCATCCATCATACGCGCCTGTGATATGAGAAATGATAGCATATCCGGCGCGTGATTGTCAAGCGCGCCCCGGATCTGGATCAAACGCGTATCAAACGCCCGTCAGACGCGCGCAAAAAACGCCCGTAACAAATAAAGCGACAGCCGCCGCCCCGGAAATCATAATTCCATCCGGGCGGCGGCATGATTTTAATATTTAAAATATTTTGCCCCTTGCGTATATTGTCGAAATCTGGTATAGTAATCTCCGCAAGAGGGGCTGGCGGTCAGCGAAACACCACCCGTAAGGGAGGTGAGGATATGCCGCTGTATTTCACTTTCCACATCGGAGCCTTTACGGTGACGATTACAGTGAAACGGCGCAACCGCCACCCGGCCCGGTGACGGTCGCTGTTTCGCGGCCTTGGCCGCATACACGATAACAACCCGGAGGGCTGACCGCCTTATGAAAGGAGGTTTGGTCCCTCTTGCTTTTTATTATACTATATGCCCGCCCCGCTGTCAAACGCTTTTTTTAACAGGGAAATTTTTTCTACGCCTGTTGCGCTCCATCCGCGCGTATGATATATTATAAAAAATATCTCAAAGTAATTATTTCTTGCGTATGTGATATTCCTGTGATAAAATCACGAAATGACAGATCCATCAGAAAGGGGATATGATTGCCATGAAGAAGCTGTTATTCTGTTTGATTCTAATATGCCTCACCGCGCCGGGATTCTGTCTGGCGGCGCGGGCGGCGGAAAGCGGGGAATGCGGCCTGAACGCCCGTTACGCGCTGGATTCCAACGGCGTAATGACCATCTCCGGCGCGGGGGCGATTGATTATCCGTTTTGGGGCGACAGCCGGATTCAATCCGTACAAATCGGGAACGGCATTACATCCATAAGCAAAGGCATATTTTTACGCTGTATCAATTTGACGGCGGTGAAACTGCCGGAGAGCCTGACTTCCATTGGCGCGTCCGCGTTTCTGGGCTGTGAGAATCTTCTTGATATTCAATACGCCGGAAACAGGCTGGATTGGGAAGAGATTGACTGGCTGGAAATCGCGGGATTCCCGGAAAACGCGGTTGTGTCTTATGGCAAAAC
>CAJOQY010000268.1 GCA_905236835.1 uncultured Oscillibacter sp.
TCAGACCGGTATCGCCGCGCTCGGCGCGCTGGTTCTCAGCTCCGGTTATATCGGCACTTGGATTTACGGCATTATCGAACGCGCTTTGATTCCGTTCGGTCTGCATCATGTGTTCTATCTCCCGTTCTGGCAGACGGAAATGGGCGGCTCGGCTGTGATCAACGGTCAGACGATTTTCGGCGCGCAGAATATTTTCTTCGCTGAACTCGCCAACAGCTCTAATATTGAACATTTCTCCGTGTCCGCCACACGCTTTATGGCCGGCAAATTCCCGTTCATGATTTTCGGACTGCCCGGCGCGTCCCTTGCCATGTATCGTTGCGCGAAACCGGAAAAACGTCAAATCGCGGGCGGCCTGTTAATCTCCGCCGCTTTAACCGCCATGCTGACCGGCATTACGGAACCGATTGAATTTACATTCCTGTTCGTCGCCCCTCTGATGTACGCCGTTCACTGCGTATACGCCGGATTAAGCTATATGCTCATGCACATTTTCAATGTCGGCGTCGGCATGACGTTCTCCGGCGGCATTATTGACCTGTTCCTGTTCGGCATTTTACAGGGCAACGCGAAAACAAGCTGGATTTGGGTTGTCATCATCGGCGTGATTTATTTCTTTGTGTATTATTTCACGTTCTATTTCATGATTACCAAAATGGACCTCAAGACGCCCGGACGTGAGGAAGGCGACGAGGAGACGAAATTATTCACGCGGTCTGATTTCAAAGCCAAAACCGGCATCGGCCCCGACGGGAAACCCGCCGCCGCTTCCGGCGGATTCACGGATCCGACATCCGCTTTGATCTTAAAAGGCTTGGGCGGCAAGAGCAATCTTTCTGACGTGGACTGCTGCGCCACCCGTCTGCGCGTGACGGTAATTGATTCCAATAAAGTTTCCGATCCGTTATTAAAACAATCCGGCGCGTCGGGCATTATCCACAAGGGCAACGGCGTTCAGGTGATTTACGGCCCGCAGGTCGCCGTGATTAAATCCAATCTTGAGGACTTCATGGACACCCCGGAAGCCGATCTTGTTGACAGCGCGGATTTAGGCGGCGGGGCTGATTCCGCCGCGCCCGCCAAAGAAAAGAAATCCGAAAAATTAAAAGATTCCACGCTTGCCGCGCATATGACCGGCACGGTCGTTCCCATGGAAAAAGTCGAGGACGAGGCGTTCTCACAGTGCATTTTAGGCCAAGGCGTCGCGGTTGAACCCTCGGAAGGCTATTTATACAGCCCCGTGGACGGCGTTGTCGAACAGGTATTCGATACCAAACACGCCATCGGCATTATCTCCGACGACGGCGCGGACGTGTTGCTGCATATCGGCATTGACACCGTCAAACTCAACGGCAAATTCTTTACCACCCGCGTGGCGCAGGATCAGCGCGTCAAGAAAGGCGATCTGTTGATCTCGTTCGATATTGACGGGATTAAAAACGCCGGATATAAAGTCACAACGCCCATGATTATCGCCAATACGGACGAATACAGCGAAATCAAGCCGTTATTGTCCGGCGGCAGTGTAGAGAAAGGCGCGCCGATTCTGGAAGTCAAAGGCTGATGATTTTATCCGCGCGATTTCCCCCTGTTAAATTTTAAATAAAAATTAAATAAAAATTTAAATCAAAAAATTTCCCCTTCCGGTTCGACAGCCGGGAGGGGAAATTTTTCGGAAATGATAAAAATTAAAAATTTCTCTTGACAGAATTCCGGCTTCCTGTTATAATCAAACCGCTTTCGCGGGCATAGCTCATCTGGTAGAGCGCCACCTTGCCAAGGTGGAGGTAGCGAGTTCGAGCCTCGTTGCCCGCTCCATGATATTATATAATATTATCGCGTGAAAAGGCCGTTCCGCTTGGAAAGGTCTTTTTATTTTTTATATTTTATATTTCACCGGATATGCCGCGGAAAGATTGACAATACATACAAAAAACTGTTGCGGAATCGTTGGAAATCGGATATAATAAAATCAAAATCTGACGGGAACGAAAAACGCGCGCCGGAAATCGCGGTCTGAAACGGATTGACGCGGCGCGTGGGACGCGGGCGCGTCGCGCCGGAAAGCTGAGGGAATATCCAAATGAAACAGCAAGTAAAAATCTCCGAATATGTGTCTGATTTAGGATTGGAAGTGCTTTTGAAAGGCGCGGATTATGACGCGACATTCCTGACGATTACGGATGTCAACCGTCCCGGCCTTCAGTTTCATGATTTCTATGATTATTTCGATCCCCGGCGCTTACAAGTTATCGGCAAGGCGGAAACGATGTATTTACGAGGCTTTACCCCGCGGGAACGCCGGAAAAGTTTTGACGCGTTTTTCCAGTATAATATTCCGGCTCTGGTCATTACGCGCGGGCTGGACTGCTTTCCGGAATGTATGGAAAGCGCCATAACCCATCAGAGAACGCTTTTGCAGACGCAAGACACGACAGTGGATTTTTCCAGCCGGACGATTGAATATTTAACCCGGCGTCTGGCGCCTTGTACAACGGAACACGGCGTGTTATTGGAAATTTACGGGCAGGGCGTCATGATTACGGGAGATTCCGGCGTTGGCAAAAGCGAAGTGGCGATGGAATTAATCATGCGCGGACATCGTCTGGTGGCCGATGACGCTGTGGATTTAAGACGCATATCCAATCAATTAATCGGCACCGCGCCGGAAATGATTAGATATTATATGGAACTGCGCGGAATCGGCGTGATTGATGTCCGGCGCATTATGGGAATGCGGGCGATTAAAAACGAGACAAGTCTGGATCTGGTCATTCATTTTGAGCAGTGGGACATGGAAAAAAAATATGACCGGCTCGGTATCGAAACGCATTACACGGAGATTTTAGGCGTGCGTGTGCCGATCATGACGATTCCGGTGCGTCCGGGACGCAATCTCGCCAGCATTGTGGAAGTGGCGACAATGAACGACCGCCAGCGTAAACTGGGGCATAACGCCGCCGAGGAACTCGCCGCGCGCGTGGATCGCCGCGCCGACGGAATAGAATAATAAAAATTATAATATAAATATATAATATAAATAATATAAAAATATAATAAATTTTCGCGGGACGGGGGAACGCCGAATGGACTGGGCAAAGGAACTGGATCTGGAAATCCGGGAGAAACTGCCGGATGTTAAAATTCTGCCTATGGAACGGATGAGCAGACACACGTCGTTTCATATTGGCGGACCGGCGAAGCGGATGGCGTTCCCGTCAGACCGCGCCGAACTGATTGCACTGGTCAAATTAGGCTGTCAGTATCACGCGCGGCCATTGATTATCGGCAACGGGACAAATCTGCTCTGTCCGGACGAGGGGCTTGACCGGCTTGTAATCGACACCTCGGAAAACATGAAGCGGATCGAAATCAAATCCGGGGAGACGGGAAATAATAATAAAAATATTAATAACAGCGTATCGGACGATTGGGATATGATTATCACGGCGGACGCGGGCGTATTGTTGCGCCGTCTGGCGGAGTTCGCGTGTCGTCACGGTCGGACGGGTTTGGAATTCGCGCACGGTATCCCGGGGACCGTGGGCGGCGCGGTGTGCATGAACGCCGGGGCGTATGGCGGCGAGATGGCGCAAGTGTTATATCAGGCGGAAATCCTCTTCCCGGATGATGATATAAATAATAATATAAATATTAAAATTCTGGATGTAAAAGATTTAAATCTTGGCTACCGGCATAGTATCTTAAACGAACAGCCGGACGCGGTAATATTATCCGCGAGCGTGAAATTAAAAACCGGGGATGAATCGGAAATCCGGGCGAAAATGCGGGATTTAATGGACCGGCGCAAGAAATCACAGCCTTTGGATTTGCCCAGCGCGGGGAGTACGTTCAAAAGGCCGGCGGGCTATTTCGCCGGTACGCTGATTGACCAGTGCGGCTTGAAGGGCCTGAAAATCGGCGGCGCTTGCGTATCGGAAAAACACGCGGGATTTATCGTCAATCAGGGCGGCGCGACGTTTCAGGATGTCTATGGATTGATTCTGGAAGTGCGGCGCCGCGTATGGGAGGAAAAGGGCGTCAGACTGGAACCGGAAGTGAAAATTATCAGATAGTGATTTTAGAAGCTGAATAATATAAGATAATATAATAAAAAGGCTTGATATTATGGAAATTTTGATTATTTCCGGGCTTTCGGGCGCGGGTAAAAGCAAGGCGGCGTCATTTCTGGAAGATATGGGGTTTTATATCGTGGACAATATGCCCGCCGTGATGATATTAAAATTCGCCGAGTTTTGCGCCGGGGGCGGCGGAAGATATGACCGCGTCGCGCTGGTGTACGACGTGAGAACGGCGGATTCTCTTGACGAGTTTTTTGACGTATTGGAACGGTTAAAGGCGATGAATATCGCGTGTTATTTGTTATTTCTGGAAGCGGAGCCGGAAGCGATTATACAGAGATATAAAGAAACGCGGCGGCGGCATCCGTTGAGCAAGCGCACGGATTCTCTGGAGGACGCGGTCCGCACGGAAAAAGAATTCATGCGTCCGATCCGGGATCGGGCTGATGTTGTGATTGACACATCCAATATCTCCACGGCGCGCCTGCGTCAGGAACTGTTGAACCGTTTCGGCGAGGCCGGGGAACGCGGCGTCATGACGGTGAATATGATTTCTTTTGGGTTTAAATACGGCCTGCCGCTGGAAGCCGATCTCGTGTTGGACGTAAGATTTACGCCGAATCCGTTTTACATAGAGGAACTGCGCCATCAGACAGGATTGGACAAGGCGGTATCAGACTATGTATTCGGATTTTCCCAGACATGGGAATTTTTGGAGCGTGTGGAGAATTTGCTGGCGTTTACTCTGCCGTTATACGCGGAAGAGGGAAAAACAGGTCTGGTAATCGCCATAGGCTGTACGGGGGGACATCATAGATCCGTCGCGATTGCCCACGCGCTGGCCAGACGCGTTCAGGCTCGGGGGTATCCGGTCACGGAAATCCACCGGGATATGGGCCGGGGCGATTATCATTAAAATTCGCGCGTAATATCGAAAGAGGGCATTTTATATCATGTCTTTCTCAAGCGAGACAAAACAGGAACTGTGCCGCGTACCCTTGCGGAAATTATGCTGCGCCCGCGCGGAAGCGTATGGAATTTTATTATATTGCAATACCTTCCACGCGTCGGAGGCGCGGATTATCACGGGCAATCCGGCTCTGGCGGAGCGTCTGCCGAAATTGTTCAGACGGGCGTTTCAAATTCAATTTGATCTGTCGCCGGATTTGGAAGCGTCCGCCGGAAAGCGCGTGTTCAGATTAACGGATCGGGAAAAACTGCGCCGCGTCATGAGCGTTCTTGGATATGAACAAAGCCCGGTATTGCATATTAATTTCGCGTTGCTGGAAGAGGAGTGTTGCAAGGCGGCGTTTCTGCGCGGGGCGTTTTTCGCGGGCGGAAGCGTCACGGATCCGGTCAAGCGTTATCATCTGGAATTGACGACTTCACACGCGCAAGTCAGCCGGGAACTGGAAGTGTTATTGCGGGAATGCGGGTATCCGCCGAAGAGCGTCACGCGGAGCGGGAGTTCCGTTTCGTATTACAAGCAAAGCGATCAGATAGAGGATTTTCTGACGATGATTGGCGCGCCGGTGTCGGCTATGCGCGTCATGACAGCGAAACTGGAAAAAGATCTGCGCAACCGCGTCAATCGGCGGATTAATTGCGACAGCGCGAATTTGGACAAATCCGTGGAGGCGTCACGGGAACAGGCGGAGGCGATCCGGCGTCTGCGGGACGCGGATATGTTGCGCCAATTGTCGGATAAATTACAGGCGACGGCGGCTTTAAGACTGGAATATCCGGAACTGGCTTTAAGCGAACTGGCGGAGGAATTCGATCCGCCCGTGACGAAATCCTGTCTAAATCACAGAATGCGCAAATTGATGCGTCTGGCGCGGGGATTATAAGATAAAA
>CAJOQY010000269.1 GCA_905236835.1 uncultured Oscillibacter sp.
CCGGACCCAGAAAAAACATAGCCGCCGCGCGGTCCTCTCCCGCGACACGGAACAGGAACGCGCGGCGGCTATGTTTTTTCTGGGTCCGGACGCGGCCCGGACGCACAGCGTACAGGACGACACGCGCAGTTATGTCAACGGCGAAAGCGTGGCGAGATTCTATCCCGGCGGCGGCTTTACCGTCACGGGACTGGACATCCGGGAGGACGCGGAATCGCTCTGCCGGGAATTCTGCCGGATACACGGCTACGCCCCGCCGACGGAATTTAATATCGAGGACGGCGTCCTGCCCGCTACCGCGTTTTATCAGGATCTGCCTGTATATAATTGTCAGTTATATTTTTCTTTCAAAGACGGCGTGTTGCGGGAGGCGCTGGGAACGCTCCTGCCCCGCATGGAGGTTTCCCCGGACGCGCGCGAGGCGTCTGATTTAAGCGCGGCGGGCGCGCTGGCGTTGTTTCAGGCGCAGAGGCGGCGGGCCGCCGTCACGCGGATCGACAGCGTTTCGGCCTGCTGGATCTATGAAAGCGACGGGACCGAAACCGCGTCTTTGATTCCGGCATGGAAAATCGCCACGGACGCGGGGGATTATTATATCAACTGCGCCTCGGGACAGGTTTCCGGCGGATAAAAACGCGAAAAACAAGAACGCGTAAAAATTCGGTAAAAAATGACAAATTGTCAATCCGCGCGCGATATTTTATAACAAAAATGACAAAATCCAACAATTGCGAATTTTTTTAAAATAATTCGCGGAAAGATTTGCAATTTCGTTTCCGTTGTGGTATGCTGATTTTGCCTCACGAAGAACAGAGAAAACAGGCGGACCGCGCGCAGGCAAGGGCGAACGCTTTCCGGACCGGGACACGCCCGCGCTCGCGTTCAAGAGAAATAAAGCGGACGCCGACGGGCAAACTGTGAAGCGCGAAAGACGGAAAAATAAATATATAAAAAATTTGAAGAGAGGGTCAGGGTCTTGACAAAATATGTTGTAGAGGGCGGAAAGCCCCTGTTCGGAGAAGTGGAAATCAGCGGCGCGAAAAACGCGGCTGTCGCGATTATTCCCGCCGCCCTTCTGGTGCGCGGCGTGTGCCGGATCGAAAACGTCCCGCAAATCTCCGATGTCACGCTCTTATTGCAAATCCTCGAACAATTGGGCGCGTCCGTGCGCGCGCTCAATCAGCATACCGTGGAAATCGACTGCACCCGCGTCCGGTCCGCGCGGATTGATTACGAACTTTGCCGGAATATCCGCGCGTCTTATTATTTTATCGGCGCGCTTCTGGGACGCTTCGGAGAAGCGGAAGTGGCTATGCCGGGCGGCTGCTGGTTCGGCGGCGTCAGGCCGATTGACCAGCATATCAAAGGCTTTACCGCGCTTGGCGCGGAAGTATCGCTGGAAGGCGGCTTTATTCACGCCGTCGCGTCCGGGCGGCGTCTGAAAGGCGCGGATGTGTATTTCGATGTCGTGTCCGTCGGCGCGACGATGAACGTCATGATGGCCGCCGCGACCGCCGACGGCGTAACGGTCATGAGAAACGCCGCCAAAGAACCCCATATTGTCGATCTGGCGAATTTTTTGAATTCCATGGGCGCGAATATCCGCGGCGCGGGAACGGATACGATTAAAATACAGGGCGTATCGCGCCTGAGCGGCGGCGGTTACGCGATTATCCCGGATCAAATCGAGGCCGGAACTTATATGGCCGCCGTCGCCGCCGCCGGGGGACAGGTATTGATTAAAAATATTATCCCCAATCACATGGACTGCATCACGGCGAAATTACAGGAAATGGGCGTTGAGGTCGATCAATACGAAGACACGCTTCTTGTCCGCCGGACCGCGCCTTTGAAAAAAACCAATGTCCGGACTTTGCCTTATCCGGGCTTCCCCACGGATATGCAGCCGCAAATCACCACGGTTCTGGCGCTGGCGAAAGGGACATCCATTGTCACGGAGGGCGTATGGAGCGGGCGTTATCGCTATGTGGACGAATTAAACCGAATGGGCGCGTCGATCCAAGTGGAGGACAAGACCGCCGTGGTAGAGGGCGTGGA
>CAJOQY010000270.1 GCA_905236835.1 uncultured Oscillibacter sp.
ACGAATCGTAAATGCCTCCTCACGTGTCAGCTTCATAAATTCAGAGATCAAATAAACGCTCTTTTCGCCATGCCCATACGGAATCGGTTCGTCGAACTGGTATCCCACGACGCTCTCCCAGATAAAATCGCCGAGTTGGTCATGTTTTACCTGATACGGATTCGCGGCGGCGATTTTCGCCGAATCATAGCTCTTTTGATTTCTTGTACCCTGAATATAGACGCCGATCTTGCAGACATCATGCAGTAATCCCACAATGGCGACCGTCTCCGGAGACGGTTCCACGAACGAGGGATCATTCAGCGCTTCGCATTCACAAAGCTGTTTCAATCTCTCATAGACATTTACGCTGTGTTCAACCAGACCGCCGGGACGAGAGAGATGAAATCGGGAACTGGCCGGCGCGGTGAAAAAATCGCCTCCGGTTTCCAGCCAGTCCAGCAATTTCTCCGAGCCGGGACGTTTGATCTGATCAGTGAATATCCGTTCAAAACATTCTTTCGCGTTCATCATTCGGCATCCCCTTTTTCAACAGAATCCCGGTAAAATCCGGGGAGATAATCAGCATACGCGCCCATCTTACCGAGGAATGAACTCGCGTATCGCAGGAGCCGCTTATCCGTTTTGTTTTTGCGGCATTCCTTCGCGTAATTCCGCGCGGCGTTGAGTAAGTCGTCACTTGAATAACGTCCTTCCTTCCGTATGGACTGATATTCCCGGAAAGCCGCCTTTTTTCCGCTTTTTCGGGGATACGCCGACCAGAAGCGTTCAAATTCATCTCTGTATGTCAGGATGTCTTTGCCCATTTTCCGCGCGATTTCAACGTCAAACCGGTCTTTGAACCCTTCCGTTGTATCCACATACTCGCGGCGTTCAATGATATAGCCGGTTCCGTTTTCCCGGTCGGCGAATACAGCCGCGATCCAGCACGGGAATGATTCGGGCTTGAACGCGTGAGCCGCGCTGTCCGTATTGAAAAACGCCGCGGCGATATGATGAACATCACTCTGATTTGTGACGTAAAACCAGCGCCATTCCTCATCATCCGGCGTAAACGGCGGGGTCATCGCGAAATTCGGAAGCGTTTCCGCGCGTTTTACGGATTCCGCGCCGTTGATTTGGCGTTCATGTTCCGCGCAGTTATACCGTCCGTAAAATTCCCGACCGTCTTCCGCTATATATTTCTTGTGTCCGGCGTTATCAATGATTTCCCGCATAGCCGCCATCTCCTTCCATCGTCCGTGAATTTTCGTAAGGATACCCGTCAAACACATCTGAAATATCATCCGGTTCGCCGTCGTCAACAGGCTCTTCAGGCAAACCGGATTCTTCTTCCGATTTGTCGTTATCGGCGGAGACGGCGTTTTCTTGGCCGGGTTTCAGAGCGAATAAAACTTCTCCGCATTTTTTGCACACAATCGAGACTTCGCCGCTTTCGTCAATCACACATTCCGCCGCGTGTCCGACATGGGGCTTGAGTATCTCGGCGGCGCAATAAAATTGATTCGTCGGGCTGAACGCGGATGACAGCGCGACCGCGTTGCGGCTCGTTCTCACCGTGTAGTTTCCCAGCGCCTCGAATACCCGTATTTCCTGACCGGCGAACCGGCTCAGGTATTCCAGCGGACCCGCGGGCTTTTGATCAGTTGTTTCAACGGCTTTCGTTTCAGGAACTTCTGGGGATATGGATTTTACCGGAAACGCGATGCCCGCGTTATTTTCCGAATGTTCCTCCGGATCGGATTGAAAATCATCGTCGAATATGGACCGCTGTTCCGTAATGACGGGCTTTATCACATATTCTCCGTATTCGCCGTCCCGCGCCAGTTCATAACCGTCATACGTCTTGCCGCCCTTGGTTTCGTCTTTAATCTGCATCACGGAACTGACTTTATGGGACAGTTTCGGAATCAGCAGATCACGGCTGTCGCCCTGAATCGCGGGATCAAAATTCTTGATCTGATGCGGAATCAGTTCAATATCAATCTTGATATTGAGCGTTCCCGCCGCGCTGTTCTTCTCCACCATGTTATTCAGCAGTCTTTGCAGGGTTTTGTCGGCGTCGCTCAGAACCGAATTGAACGCCTCATCGGAGAAACGCAGTAACTGTTCGCCCATATTTATTTGACTCCCTTCTTAAATTCGATATTATGATCAAGCATAAACCCCCGCACCGCTAATATCTGCTCCTTGCTCCCGTATACCGTGAAAGACGCCTTGTATCGCTTTTCTTTTTTCGGATTGGTAAACGGGTCTTGCGCGGGCGGGATATTCCGTGTGACGCCGGTAGACGCCGCGTCGGTCTCCACATGCGGACGCTCAACCGCTTGTTCGACTTGCGCGGCGGGACGTTCCGTTTTATTTTCGACGTTCTTTTGTTCAAATTCTTTCTCCGCTTCTTTTTCAGCGGCTTCACGGGCTTTACGTTCCTCTTCTTTACGCTTCAAGTCTTTCAGACGGTACATCTCACCCATCGCCTTGCCAATATCCAGC
>CAJOQY010000271.1 GCA_905236835.1 uncultured Oscillibacter sp.
AAAAGAATCGCGTGTGCGCAATATCGTCATTCAAGTGGGACGCACAGGCGTTTTGACGCCGAAAGCGGAATTGGAGCCAGTGATATTAGCCGGGACAACGGTCACAAGCGCGACGTTGCATAATCAGGATTATATTCAGGAAAAAGACGTTCGGATCGGCGATTTTGTGATTGTCCGAAAAGCCGGGGAAATTATTCCGGAGATCGTGGAAGTGGAATTGGAAAAGCGTCCGGCGGATACGAGAAAATATATTTTTCCGGAGGTCTGTCCGGTGTGCGGCGCGCCGGTAACGCGGGACGAGGACGGCGCGGCGGTACGGTGTACGGGAGCGGAATGTCCGGCGCAGTTGTTGAGAAATTTAACCCATTTCGCCAGCCGCGACGCCATGAATATTGAGGGCCTTGGTCCGGCTTTGATTCAGCAGTTAGTGGAAAATAATTTCATATCCAACGCGGCTGATATATATCAATTAAAACGTGAAAATATCGCGGGACTGGAACACATGGGAGAAAAATCGGCGGATAATTTAATCCGCGCAATCGAAAATTCTAAAACGAACGGTCTCGCAAAATTAATATACGGACTGGGAATTCGTCAAGTAGGGGAAAAAGCCGCGCGGGTATTGGCTGTTAAATTTCAAAATATAGATTATTTAATAAACGCGAGTGAAGAGGAATTAACGGCAATCCGGGACGTAGGCGAGGTCACGGCGAAATGCGTGACGGAATTTTTACGCCAGCCGCAGTCAAGAGATTTAATCGCGCGATTGAAAGCCGCCGGGGTATCCATGGAAGCCGTTGAACATCCTGAAGATCAAACGGATGAGAGATTCGCCGGTAAAATATTTGTTTTAACCGGTACGATGGAGAATTTCGACCGAAAAACGGCGAAAAAGTTGATTGAGGAACGCGGCGGCAAAACAGTTGATTCCGTCAGCAAAAAGACGGATTATGTCATCGCGGGGGAAGCGGCCGGGAGCAAATTGCAAAAGGCGCGGGATTTGAATATCAAAATTTTAGACGAAAACGCGTTTAAAGATTTACTGGAATCGCCGGATAAATAAAAAAATAATATAATCATAAAACAGGCCGGACAGGCTGTCAAAACAGCGAATCCGGCCTGTTCATGATAGGAAATAGCATCAAAAAAGATGGAACAGGGGGAAATGATAATGCCGGACGCTTTCTCCCGCGCGCGTTTATTATTCGGCGCGGACGGAATGGAACGCTTGAAACGCGCCCGCGTCGCTGTATTCGGACTTGGCGGCGTAGGCGGCTATGTGACGGAAGCCCTCGCCCGAAGCGGGATCGGCGCACTGGATTTGATTGACGATGATCGCGTATGCCTGACGAATATGAATCGGCAGATACTCGCCACAACGGAAACAATCGGGCGTTACAAAGCGGAAGTCGCGCGGGAACGTATCGTGACAATCAATCCGAAAGCGGCTGTGAATATATATAAAATTTTTTTCGGTCCCGATACTGCGGAAGAGTTTGATTTCGCGCGATATGATTATATCGCGGACGCGATTGACACGGTCACGGGGAAACTGGAGCTTGTCACGCGGGCGCAAAGCGCGGGAACGCGTATTATCAGTTGTATGGGCGCGGGGAATAAAATCAACGCCACGGGATGGGAAGTCGCGGATATTTATCAAACTTCCATGTGTCCGCTGGCGCGGGTCATGCGGCGGGAGTTGAAAAAGCGCGGCGTTAAAAATTTAAAAGTCGTGTATTCCAAAGAGCCGCCTATGACGCCGATAGATGAAGAACCGGAAAATAATTGTCATTCAAATTGCGTATGCCCGCCCGGCGCTATACGAAAGTGTACGCAAAGGCGACAGATACCGGGTAGTAACGCGTTTGTCCCCGCCGTCGCGGGATTGATTATGGCGGGTGAAATTATAAAAGATTTAATCGTTTAAATTAAAAGCTGGAAATGCCGTAAGTATTGACCATGGCGTCCAGTTTGATTCCGGCTTTGCAGAGCGGGCATTCATGGGCGGG
>CAJOQY010000272.1 GCA_905236835.1 uncultured Oscillibacter sp.
CCCGCCGTATGTTGATCGATACGGCGGGAATCGTGAGATTATAATAATATTATTATATATTTATATATTTTTATATATTATCTTTGTCGGAATCGGAGATTCCAAGCGGATTGGGCGCGATCCACGCCTCGCGGCGTTTGTCGCTCTGGTCCATCAGGAAGATCACAAGGCGCAGGATTAATAACGCGGCGATTAAAAGGCCCGCGCTGACGGCCCATGTGATATATAAATTCTGATAGATTCCCGCGACGATATAGCCCGCGAAGCTGACGACGGCGACGGTCAAAGCATACGGCAGCTGCGTTGAGACGTGGCTGACGTGTTCCACTTGCGCCCCGGCGGAGGCCATAATCGTCGTGTCTGAAATCGGGGAGCAGTGATCGCCGCAGACCGCGCCGGCCAGACAGGCCGAAATGCCGATGATCAACAATACGCTGTCAGCGGGGAAAATCGCCGTGACGATGGGGATTAAAATCCCGAATGTCCCCCATGATGTCCCGGACGCGAACGCCAGCACGCACGCCACGGCGAAAATCACGGCGGGGAGCATATTATATAAATTATCCGACATACCCATGACGAAATCATGGACGAATACCGCCGCGCCGAGCGCGTCATTGGTCATGCTTTTTAAACTCACGGCGAGCGTTAAGATCAAAATCGACGGAACCATGGCGTTGAAGCCCTTCGGCAGGCAGTCCATAGCCTGTTTGAAATCGACTAATTTGCGGATCACGAGCCACGCGACGATGAGAATCAGCGCGATTAAACTTCCCCACGGAAGCCCGACAAAAGCGTCCGTATTGCCAAACGCGCCGATGAAATCCCATTGAAAGCCCGTGTCGCCCCACCAGTCGGTCCCGAAGAAGCCGCCGATATATAACATACCGATTGTGCAGGTGGCGATCAGGACCAGAACGGGCAGGATCAAATCTTTCACGGTCCCGTTTGGATTGCCGTTGACGGCGTCCACGGCGTATAATTCGCCGAGATTGCCGCTTTTGGCCTGTCTCTCATGGGTCCGCATGGGGCCGTAATCGAATCTTAAAATAATTAATAATATAATAAACAAAAATGTCAAAATCGAGTATAAATTATACGGTATCGCGCGGATAAAAAGCTGTATGCCGGAGATTCCGGTATCTAAATCATCGGCGACGCCGGAGACAGCCGCCGCCCATGACGAAACCGGCGCGATCATGCACACCGGGGCCGCCGTGGCGTCGATTAAATACGCCAGTTTCGCGCGGCTGATGCCGTGTCCGTCCGTGACGGGACGCATGACGGAGCCGACGGTCAGGCAGTTGAAATAATCGTCGATAAAGATCAAAATGCCCAATATAAACGTCGCGAACTGCGCGCCGACGCGGGTTTTGATATTATTTTCCGCCCAGCGCCCGAACGCGGCGCTTCCCCCGGCGGCGTTGACCAGAGCCACAATTGATCCGAGTAAGATCAAAAATATAAAAATGCCGGCGTTGCCCTCAATCGCGGCGATCAATCCGTCCCGGATGATCGCGTCCAGCGCCCGCACGGGGTGGAAATCGCACGCCAGAAACGCGCCGACCGTCACGCCCAGAAACAGCGCGCTGTACGCCTCTTTCGTGATTAACGCCAGCAAGATCGCGATCAGCGGCGGGAGCAGGGCCCACGCGGTCCCGTATAATTTCGCGCGTTCCTCTTGCGCGTCGTCCTCCGACGTGGCCTCTTCCTCGTCCGGATTTTCCGCCGCGTTCGGGGCTTCCGTCTCCTCCGCGTCCGGATTTTCGCCCGCCGTCTCCGCCGATTCGCCGATTTTTTCCGCCGCGTCCTCCGCCGCGTCCGGGGCCGCTTCTTCCGCGTTTTCGGCGACATCTGTTGTCTGATCTATTGAATTTTGCGCTGACCGCTGGTCACTCGCCGACTCCGGGTCGATTTTACCAGAATTTTCCAAATTTTCGGAGTTTTCCACTTTTCCACCGGGGTTTTCCACATTTTCCACATCGCCATTTTGGTTTTCCACATTTTCCACATTTTCCACATTTTCGGGGGGTCGATTTTCACCCTCAAATTGTTGCGGATTCGCGGTCAAAAGGATCATTTTCCCGGGGTTCTGAAAGTTTTCCACATTTTCAACAATGTCATGAAAATTCACGCCTTTTGATGACGTAAAATACCCCCCTGAACTTTCCACATTTTCGGCGTTTTTTTCCACATTTTCCACATTTTCCACATTTTCCACATTTTCGGCCTTTTTTTCCACATTTTTTTCCACATCGATCGCCGAAATCGCGGAGTTTTCCACACTTTCCACATTTTGGCCTGAGTTTTCCACATTTGGGGCCGGATTTTCCCGGTTTTCCACAAAGTTTTCCACATCGCCGGAGGCCGTGTTGTCTGCTGTCTCGGGGCTGTCCGACGCGTGGTCGGCGCAAACCGCGGGGACGGTCAACGCGCATACCAACAGCGCGAGGACGGCCAGCGGAAGCAGCCGACGGATCATTTTTTCCATTCAAAAATCATCTCCCTATACAATTATAATTTATCAGGTTTTTTCATTATACCGCCTGTACCCCGAAAGTCAACCGGTTTCGACATTTTTATAATGATATGTACTTGCCGTGAAACCCGCCGTGAAAGCGAAATCCACATGGGCAAACTTTCACGATTTTCAAAACAATATGGATACGATTTTCAGTAAAAAAATTATAATATTCCGTCTTGTTTTTTTCGACGATGTTTGTTATAATGAAAATAATTCGCGAAAATTGGGAGGGTGGTTTTTATGAATGATTACGCCAGCGTTTTTGTAATCCTCATGGGGCTTGGCACCGTGTTTTTCGGGCTGATCTGCCTGATCGCGCTGACCACGATTATGGGGAATGTGTTAAAGAAATTTACGGAATCCGCGTCCGTATCGGCGCCCGCGCCGGTCCCCATGGCGAAACCCATTATGGCCGCGCCGCTTCCCGCGCGGGAAACCCGTCCGGAAGTGATCGCCGCCGTCTCCGCCGCCATCGCGGAAGAACTGGGAACGGATATTACCGGCCTGCGCATTCTGTCCATGAAGCGGATTTAATCGCATACATTATATAATATTGTATATAATATTAAGGGAAGAAGGAAAGCGTTATGAAAAAGTACAGGGTCAATGTCAACGGAACGCCGTATGAAGTCGAGCTGGAGGAAATGACAGGGGCCGTCCCCGCCGCGCCGGTACAAACCGCGCCCGCGCCCGCCCCGGCCCCCGCTCCGGCGGCTCCCGCCGCGCCCGCC
>CAJOQY010000273.1 GCA_905236835.1 uncultured Oscillibacter sp.
AATTATATAATTAAAATATAATTTCTTCCCGGAAAAATACAGGTCCGTCTTTGCATACCCGTTTATACCCGTCTTTCACGGGCATCGAACAGCCCATACACGCGCCGAAACCGCACCCCATCCGCGCCTCAAAACTGAACTGTCCGCCCGTGATAGATTTTATAGCGTAAATCGCTTTCAGCATAGCCGACGGCCCGCAGGCATATATATAATTTCTCTCCGGATATTGTTTTAATATATCCGTGACAAGTCCCCTGATACCCGCGCTTCCGTCCGCCGTCGCGACTTGGATATGACATCCCAGTTCCCGAAATTTGTCAATATAAAATAAATCCTCCGCGCTTTGAAAGCCCATCGCGATGACAGGTTGATATTTTATATTATATTTTATTATCTTTTTCGCCAGCGCGTACAGCGGCGCGATCCCGATTCCGCCTCCCGCCAATATCACGCGTGACAAATCATCCGGCAACTTCCCGGACGGCGAATTTTCGGACGGAATCTGAAACCCGTTCCCCAATCCGGTCAATATATCCAGACGCGTTCCGGGGTTATATCTTACAAGTTCCCGCGTACCCGCCCCGACGGATTTCACAAGCAGGATAATATAATCCCGCGTGTAATCACATATCGAAATCGGACGCCGTAAAAATTGATTCGGCAGTAAAATATTCACAAACTCGCCCGGATTTTTGATTTCCGACGCGTCGCCGGTCAGTTTTAATTCAAATATATCCCGCGTTATTTGATTTACGCTCTGTAATTCAAATATCCCCTGTTTCATATCATGCTTTCTCCCGACGATAGACGATTTCGCCGTGATAAATCGTCATCATGACAGCGGCGTCCACCCGCCAGCCGTCGAACGGCGTGGAGCGTCCCAGCGAATAAAATTTTTCCGGATTAATATTATAATAATAATCTAAATTTAATACCGTCAAATCCGCGCAATCCCCGGGATTGAGATTCCCGCCGGACAGTCCCGCGATTTCTCTCGGACGGATACACAAGGCGTTTAAAATTCTTTCAAGAGATACAATCCCCGGTTTCACCAGACGCGTATATAAAACCGGAAACGCCGTTTCCATGCCGATAATGCCGTTTAAACTGCCTTTCAGGCCTCTTGATTTTTCTTCTATACTATGCGGCGCGTGATCCGTCGCGATACAGTCTATCGTCCCATCCGATAAACCGGCGATCAAAGCCTCCTGATCCTGTTTCGTCCGGATCGGCGGGTTCATTTTAAATTTTCCGTCGTCTTGTAATTCCTCATCGCACAATACAAGATAATGCGGCCCCGTTTCACACGTTACCGGCAATCCGCGCCGTTTGGCTTCGCGGATGAAATTCACGCTTTCTTTCGTCGACACATGGCACACATGATATTGACATCCGGTTTGTTCCACAAGTTTCAAATCCCGCTTCACCTGCCGCCATTCGCTTTCCGATACGTTTCCGATTAAATTAAATTTTTTCGTCAAAATCCCGTCATGCGCGGCCCATTTTTTATCTAATAAACGCTCGTCCTCACAGTGCGCGGCGATAAATTTATTTAATTTTTTCACGCGCCGCATGGCCCGCGACATCATATTTTCATCCTGTACGCCGCGCCCGTCGTCCGAAAAGCCAACCACATACGGCGCGAGCGCGTCCAAATCCGACAATTTTTCGCCGCGTTCGCCCTCTGTGATCGCGCCGTATGGCAGGACTGTTATACAGGCGTTTTTTTCTATCAAATCCAGTTCGACGCGCAGATTTTCAAGATTATCCGGCACGGGATTTAAATTCGGCATCGCGCAGACAGTCACATAACCGCCCGCCGCCGCCGCGAGCGTCCCGGAACGCGTATTTTCTTTATATTCAAATCCGGGCGTCCTCAAATGCACGTGCAAATCCACAAACCCCGGAGCAATCACACAGCCGGACATATCCAGTCTTTCCGGATTTTTTTCCAGCATATTTTCCGGAATCATTTCCCCGATATATTCAATACGGCCATGATTGACCACCAAATCCGCCCGCCTGATCCGCCCGTTTTGATAAACCATGCCGCCGGTCAATAAATATCCCATACGCGCCCGCCTCTTTCATGATTCGCGCGTTTTCATCACGCGTTTCGCTTACGCGATTTTCATTCAATCGCCTTATCCGTCCATTTGCCGCTCTGATAGCGCAGACAGAATATCACGCTCCTAAGCAGCCAGTCCATCAGCGCGTGGGCGATCCATACGCCGATGACTCCATATCCAAGAGTTTTCCCGAGAATATACGCGAATAGTACCCGACACAGCCACATGGAAAGCATACTGATTATCATCGTAAATTTCGCGTCCCCGGCGGCGCGCAGGAACGACGGGATTAAAAATGACGGCGTCCAAATTACAATCGACGCGATTCCATGTATAATCGATATAATCATCGTCAATCGTTCGGCTTCCGGCGATACGTTATAAATCCGCATAATCACGGGCAATAAAGCTAAAATAATCAAATTTACGCCGGTCATCAGAAAATAAGATATTTTTGTCAATAATCCGGCGCACCGGCGCGCCTCCTGATATTCCCCCGCGCCCACGCACTGACTGATTACCGTCACGGAGCCTAAACTGACGGCCTGTCCGGCGAAACAATGGAACACGCCCAGCGTATTGCCAATCGCGTTGGCGACAATAGACGCCGTTCCGAATGTGGATATTAAACTATATAACGCCAACCGTCCTAATTGAAACATACCGTTTTCAATCCCGCTTGGAATGCCGATATATAATATATTTCTCATCAGGCGCGGCTTGAACGAAAACGCTTTCAAATTCGCCAGATTCAACGGTAGATTTGGATTAAATAATAATATTAAAATCACAGCCGCCGCGATTAATCTTGAAATCAAAGTCGGAATCGCCGCGCCCTCGACGCCCATGCCAAAGCCAAATATCAAAATCGCGTTGCCGACAATATTCAGCCCATTCATTAATAAAGAAACATAAAGCGAAATATCGGATCTCTCCATGGTCCGGAAAATCGCCGCGCCGCCGTTATACAACGCGATTCCCGGAATGGACGCGATAACGATATGATAATAAGCCCGCGTCGCCGCCATGACATCCGGCTCGATTTGTCCGAAAATC
>CAJOQY010000274.1 GCA_905236835.1 uncultured Oscillibacter sp.
ACGATTGCCCTTGAGGATGAGATACAGCCCGGTCAGACAGCCCATCGGCCCCCAATAAATAATCTCGTCTTTCCAGTCGGGATCGTTGCGAAGGAATGTGGCTATAATATGTTCGAGCGTGTGCATGGCCGCCACGTCAATCGCGGGTTCTACATTCGGCTTTCTTAATCTTATATCATACGTCGTCACTATGCCGTCGCCGACCTGATCCGCCCGGCTGAGAAAGATACCGGGAACAATCAATCTATGATCGACGGAAAAACTTGGTATTAACACTCTCAACGTCTCCTTTCAGCGTATCGCAAGGCCGTTTATTGATCCGTAAAATTGATTATATACCGCGCGGGACGGGGTGTCAATCGGCATTTTGGGATAAATCTCCCCCTGTCCCCCTTATGATTCAGGAGAAGGGGAAACAGGGGGCGATATTAATTAAATATTAATAAAAAACAGGGATGTTTTATTCAACAGTGACGGATTTCGCCAGATTGCGGGGTTTGTCAATATCGCATCCGCGCTGGAGCGCGACATAATAGGCGAAAAGCTGTAACGGGATAATCCCCAGAGACGGCTGTAAAATCGGGTGGACATCCGGAACGGAGATCGTATCATCGGCGATTTTTTCCATACGTTCGCGGTAAGATTCCGTGGTAATCGCCAATACTTCCGCGCCGCGCGCTTTCACTTCCACCACGTTGCTCATGGCTTTGTCAAATAACGCGTGATACGTCCCGAGGGCGATGACAAGCGTACCCGGTTCAATTAATGAAATCGTACCGTGTTTTAACTCGCCGGACGCGTAGGCCTCGGAATGGATATAGCTGATTTCTTTTAATTTCAAAGACCCTTCCAGCCCCATGGCGTAATCTAAATTACGGCCAATAAAGAAAATCGAGTTATGATTGAAATGCCGGGACGCTAAATACTGCGCGTCGTCTAATTTGGACAAACAGGCGCGCATTTTCTCAGGCAGCGTCTCAATTTGGCGTAAAATAATCTGATAATCCTCTTTTGAGATTGTATTTAATAAATCGCCGAGATATAAGCCGATTAAATCCATTAAAATTAACTGCGTGGAATAGGCTTTTGTCGTCGCCACGGCGATTTCCGGCCCGGCCCATGTGTATAACACCTGATCGGCCTCCCGCGCGATGGACGAGCCGACGACATTGACAATGGCAAGCGTCCGCGCGCCCAATCGTTTCGCCTCCCGCAGCGCCGCCATGGAATCCAGCGTCTCCCCGGATTGGCTGATAATAATCGCCAGCGTGTTTTTGTCAACCAACGGATCGCTGTATCGAAACTCCGACGCCAGACAGACTTCCACCGGGCGGCGCAGTAACTTTTCCCAAGTGTATTTGCATATCGCGCCGACATGATACGCCGATCCGCACGCGATAATATAAATACGCGATAAATTTTTTAATTCCTCCGGCGTAATCAGGAAATTATCGAATATAATTTTTCCGTCGCGGATTCTTGGCGCGATGGTCTTGCGGATCGCTTCCGGCTGTTCGAGAATTTCTTTGAACATGAAATGCGCGTAGCCGCCCTTCTCCGCCGCCGACACATCCCATTCGATTTTATTGACTTTTTTCTCAATCGGCGTAAATTCTTGGTCAAACACGTCAATGCTGTCGGCTGTGATAACCGCGATTTCGCCGTCTTCCATATAAATCACATCGCGGGTATATTTCAAAATCGCCGTGACATCCGACGCGATAAAATTTCCTTTCTCGCCGAAACCCAGAATCAACGGGCTGTCTTTGCGCGCGGCGATCAACGCGTTGGGATAATCCGCGCAGATAATGCCGAACGCGTAAGACCCCTCAATCCGGTGCAATACTTTTCCGACGGCTTCCAGCATGGATCCGCATTGCTTATAATAATACGCCAATAACTGCACGGCGACTTCCGTGTCCGTCTCGGACGCGAACCGCACGCCCTCCCGGATCAATTTTTCTTTGATTTCCATATAATTTTCGATAATGCCGTTATGCACAAGGGCGATCCGCCCGTCCTCGCTGATATGGGGATGGGCGTTGCAGTCATTCGGTTCCCCATGCGTTGCCCAGCGGGTGTGGCCGATTCCGAGCGGACCGTCCAAATCTTTCCCCCCGTGGGTCAGTTCATATAATCTTTCCAGACGCCCGCGCGATTTCTTCGCCTGCAAGCCCCATTGATTGGAGCGCACCGCGATCCCGGCGGAGTCATAACCGCGATATTCCATCCGCGCCAGACCGTCCAATAAAATCGGCGCCGCCTCTTCGCGGCCCGCGAATCCAATAATTCCGCACATAATTTTCTATTTTCCTCTCTTAAAAAATAATCTCCCGGCATACGGACGCGCGGTAATCCGACGCCGCGTCGCGGTCACGGTTCTTTTGTTTGGCGATTACTCGCCCGCTTTGGGAAATCCGTGTCACATATCCGCGCATACGGAAGGGCATCCGCCGAATATTCGATACTCCCTTCTCCTCGTCAACCCGTGATTGATAATATTTATTATTTTTTATTATATTTTCACGGGTTCTGGCGCTTTGATATATTTTTATATATTTTATACTCCTTTCCTGTCCAATATTCCGCGCGTAATAATTTTTATATGATTGATAATATATGAAAAAAATCCCCCCGCCGCCTGAATATCTGATTTGCGTGAATAAAATTTCCGCCGCCGCGGCAATCTACGCGGGGGAGGGAATGAAACAAATATGATTACGGCTTTTATCCGCACTGTGATTTTATATTTCGTCATCATGATTGGAATGCGCCTGATGGGCAAACGTCAGATCGGCGAACTGGAACCGGGCGAATTTGTCTTGACCATGATGATTTCCGATCTGGCGTCCGTCCCCATGCAGGATTTTGGCATTCCGTTATTGTCCGGATTGATCTCTATTTTTACGCTTTTGGCGTTTTCCATGTTATTAAGCTGTCTTTCTTTGAGAAATATCAAATTCCGCGAGTTATTATGCGGCAAACCGGTGGTTTTAATTCAAGACGGCGTATTAAATCAAACCGCGATGGCGCGCAACCGTTACACGCTGGATGAATTGTTGGAAGAGCTTCGCGGACAGGGTTATTTTCAACTGCGTGATATAAAATACGCGATTCTGGAAAACTCCGGTCATTTGTCCGTCATGCCGTTCAAACAATCACAGCCCCCGAGCGCGGAAGATTTGAAATTAAATATCCCTGACAATCAGAAACTGCCCGTGATTTTTATCAACGACGGGCGGATTTTAAGCCGTGATTTATATCAATCCGGCCATGACGAACAATGGCTGAAACGGATTTTATCCGAACGCGGGATTTCCTCGCCCCGTGAAATCTTCCTGCTTGCGCTGGATACCAACGGCGAGATTTTTTATATCAAAAAAGAGGCGGCGTCATGAAAAGCGCGAAAAATATCAATCATATCCGTCACGCGAAAAAACACGCGAAAAATATCAATCAATCCGATACGCGGCGATCCGGTTTCTGGCGTGAAATCTCCGCGCCGTTGTTCATCTTAATTCTTATTCCGGCGTTTTGTCTCCGCAACAGCCGCTATATTTCCGATCAAACGCGGTCTTGGCTGAATCAAATACAAATCGTCGAGGATTTATCCGGACAGGGCGATTTTTCCGCCGCCTTTGATACGCTGTCCGACAGCTATCAAGACTGGCTGACGGCGCGGACATATCTGCATATCGTCTGCCGTCATGACGCCGTCGACAACGCCGAGGAATTATACCGCCGTTGTTTATATCTCGCCGCGCCTGATAATAATAAT
>CAJOQY010000275.1 GCA_905236835.1 uncultured Oscillibacter sp.
GATCATTGTCATATCGTTGATATTCTGAATTTTATAAGAATCGACAATTTTCCAGTTTTCTTCCGTATACCGCGCCGAAAATTCCTCTTGATTATATAAAAATATAAAATTTCGTCCTGTTTCATCGACGGCCTGAAAATTCAACTCATCCGTTGTGGAAATCAATCCGGGATTTTCCGTCGCCGTCGCGCTTTCATCCGTCCGCGCCGCGTCATGTTCCGGCAAATCCCCGGATTCTCGCGCCGTTTCGGATTCTCGCAAATCCCCGGATTCACACGCCGTTTCGGATTCTCGCAAATTTCCCGAATCATCCGGCTGCATCGTCGGATGAATACGGGAACAGCCGGAAAGAAAACAAATTAAAATAAAAATCAGAACAAATCGCATATTTACCATCCTTGCATATAATTTATAAAAAATTTAAAAATTTTAAAAATTTTTGTCAAAAGCGATTGGAAACGCGGATTTTTTACAGGGGCTTGCAATTATCGCGCTTTATGATATTATAATATAATATCGGTATACTGTAAATTATTTTTTTTACGACAGAAAAAAGGGGGTATGCCATTTGAACGGCATTTTGACGGAGCAAGTGGAGCGGACAAAATCAACGGGAAAAAAAATCGGCATTCAGATAAAATTAATGGGAATATTAATCCCAATGGTTGTGATTGTCATCGCGGGCATTTTAATTATCGTACAGAGAACCGCGACAAACACGCTTAGAGAGGAAAGTGAGAAACTTTTATCGACGAGCGCGGTCAGCGCGGTCAACGAGGTTTCCGCGTGGGTAAACGGCATTCTGGGCCGTCTGGACGCCCAACGCGATGTGTTTGAGTACATGAATCTGACCCCGGAAGAGGAGCTTGCCTATGTACGCCATACGAAAGATTTGAACGCGTCCTGTCCCGGCGGCATTTATATCGCAACGGAAAACAAAGAAGTTTACGCGAACTGGGAAGTCCCCGGCGCCGATTACGATCCGACGACCAGAAGCTGGTATAAAGAAGGCTTGACCCATCAGAATTTCGCTTTCGGCGACGCTTATTATGACTTGACGATTGACGATATGGTTGTAACGGCGACTTGCGTCCTGAAATCGCAAAGCGGCGCTGTACGCGGCGTGGCGGCGGGCGATGTGCAGTTAAGCGAGATTTCCCGTATCATGGCTGAAGTCCGTCTGGAACGGACCGGCGGGGCGTACATGACGGACAGCGGCGCCCGCATTATACTCGGCGCGGCGGACAGTTCCGTGGCGGGCGTTTCGTTTGACGAACTGCCGGAAAATTCCGTTTACGCGGCGGCGGTTGACTGGATAGACAGCGGCGTTGTCGGTCTGCGTTCTGAGAGAATCAACGGCGAAAACATGTATTTTTATATCCAACGCGTTCCCGATTGCAAATGGTTCGCCGTTTTTTACGTCCCGGAAGCGGAAGTTCTCGGCGCGGTGCATAATTTGACGCGTATGTTATTGATTATCGCGTTTACGGCGTGTATCGTTCTTGCTTTCAGCATTTTTATTTTACTTCGCCGGTTTGTCATTACGCCCGTGAAGAAAATCGACGCCGCCGCCCGGCGTATCGCGGACGGCGATTTAAGCGCCAGCGTAAATTATTATTCCCGTGACGAATTCGGGACGCTTGCGGATAATTTCGGAAAAACCGCGAATCGTCTGCATTCTTATATAGATTATATCGACGAAATAACAAAGGCGTTAAACGAAATCGCCGCCGGGAATCTCGCGTTCCGTCTCCGGTTGGACTATTCCGGCGAATTTGCGAAAATCAAGACGGCTTTGGAAAATATTTCCGAGTCGCTGAATCATACTATCTCAAGAATTGACACGTCCGCGCAACAGGTATCAGCGGGCGCGGGCAGTCTTTCCGGCGGCGCGCAGGCGCTGTCACAAGGCGCGTCCCGACAGGCGGCGGCGGTTGAGAAACTTTCCGATACGATTGCGGCATTGTCGGAGCAAATACAAAAGAACGCGGACAATGCCCGTCAAGTCAGTGAAAAAGTGGATCATACGGCGGAAAGCGTGGCGCGGAGCAATCAGCGCATGAAA
>CAJOQY010000276.1 GCA_905236835.1 uncultured Oscillibacter sp.
AACGCGGATACCGAAACTATGACAGTTCTCGGGACGTTGACCGCGACATATGAACATCATGACGCAAATCCATCCGCAACCCCCGCCGTAACCGCCGCCAATCAAGTGTCTATTTCAGGTTTTAAAATCAAGCAAAAGGTTTTCAGCGCATGGTCCATAGAGGCGCCTGATGTCGCTGGCGTAACATTAAGCGCTCCGACCGCCGCAACACAGACACTGACATTTGAGTTCGATGTCAATACGAACGCTACCACGGGAGCAAGTCAGACTTATTTGAAATCAATTTCCTTTAGCTGATATAAACGCAAGTATTATTATAGGCGTCCCTCGGGCGGGATTGGGAAACTCGTCCGTGACGCGCCGGGTTGCGCACACATGAAACCCGGCTGAATAGACAGCGGAAACGCGTCCCTTTGGAGTTTTCTCCTTTCGATGTTGGGGGACGCGTTCCCGCGTTTTATATTATATTTTTAAAATATATTTTTAATGATATTTTTAAACGGCCTGTAAAGCGTTTGTGATTGCGTCCGCGCATTCGTCCACGGATAAGCGGTCAAGCGGCACATTCCATCCGGCGCGTTTCAATCTATCCAGCAAGTCCACCGTGTCCGGGACGGTCAAGCCCATCGCCCGCAGGGGGCCGGTTTTGGGGAATATCTCGCGCGGCGTCCCGTCCATGACGATTTTCCCGTGATCCATGACAATCACACGGTCCGCGAGCGCGGCTTCGTCCATATGGTGCGTGATTAATATCACCGTGATGTTTTTTTCGTGATTTAATCTCATCACGGCGTCCAACACTTCCCGCCGCCCGACAGGGTCCAGCATGGCCGTGGCTTCATCTAATATAATACACGCCGGTTCCATCGCCAACACGCCCGCAATCGCGATTCTCTGTTTTTGTCCGCCGGATAATAAATGCGGCGCGTGCGTGACAAATTCTTCCATGCCCACGGCTTTTAAGGCGTCATCCACGCGCTTTCGTATCTCTTCCGACGGTACGCCCAGATTTTCCGGCGCGAACGCCACATCTTCTTCCACCACATTGGCGACAATCTGATTATCCGGATTTTGAAATACCATGCCGATTTTCTGACGAATCGCCAATAATAATCCCTCGTCGCGGGTATCCATGCCGGAAATATACACCGCGCCGCCGGACGGCAATAAAATCGCGTTGAATGTTTTAGACAGCGTCGATTTCCCGGAGCCGTTATGCCCAAGAACCGCCGTGAAAGTCCCGGTTTGAATTTCCAGATTAATTTCATTCAATACCGGGATTTCCGTCCGTCCCTCTTCCGCCGGATACGCGAATTTTAAATTTTGCGTTTGTACAATCGCCGCCAATGTTTTCACCCCGTTTTAGATTTCCCATCGTCCCGCCGCGCCGCACGGGAAAGCCATCTTGCTTTCCGTCACGGGCAGTCCCAATTCATCCCACGCGCAGATCCCGCCGTATCTGGATTTGACCAGCAGGCCCAGCAAATAGCCCAATACCGACGGCGCAAGCCCGGTCGTATAAGAATTAATAATCACAAATAACGGCTTTTTGGATAAAACATCCGCGCATAATTTGATAAAATCATATAAATTATCTTCTAATTTCCAGATTTCGCCGCCCGGACCGCGCCCGTAACTCGGCGGATCCATAATAATCGCGTCATAACGATTCCCGCGCCGGATTTCCCGTTGTATAAATTTCCCGCAGTCGTCCGTGATCCATCGGATCGGCGCGGCGGATAATCCGGAAGATTTCGCGTTTTCCCTCGCCCACGCCACCATGCCTTTGGCGGCGTCCACATGGCACACGCCCGCCCCGGCTTTCGCGCACGCGACGGACGCGCCGCCCGTATAGGCGAATAAATTTAATATTTTGATCTCCCTGTCCGGATTGTTTTTCATCGCTTCCCGGATTTTATCGCGCGCGAAATCCCAGTTGACGGCCTGTTCCGGGAATAATCCCATATGTTTAAAATTCATGGGCTTGACCTGAAAGATCAAGTCCCGATAGCGAATCGGCCAGTTTTCCGGGAGATTGTTCGCGCGTTCCCAGTGTCCGCCGCCGCTATGGGATCGTATATAACGGGCGTCCGCCCGCCGCCACAATTCATGACGGCGGGGCGTATGCCAAATCGCCTGCGGGTCGGGCCGTATGAATATTTTTTTCCCCCAGCGTTCCAGACGTTCCCCGTCTCCGCAGTCGATCAACTCATAATCCCGCCATTTGTCCGCGATCCACATATTATTTCCCTCTAAATTCTGATTTGTCATTCATGAACGCGTAAAAAATTTGATATTATCAGCTTACGACGCGTATATTGATCTGATACGAACGCGTCTCCGGCAGGGCGTCCAGCAGGGATTGGATGGCGAGGCTGGCCCGTTCATTCGCTTCCGTCAGCAATCCGCCGTCAATGGCCCGCTGTTCCATGACGGATTTCTGATCTTTCGTAAAATCCGTGAAATCACTGATTGTAATGGGATTAAATAAATTCCGGCTTTCGTCAAAAACATGAATGGTTTCTTCCAGAATCTCATGGGAAATAATCGCGCTCTGGGGAAATGTCATTGTAATTACGCGGGCATCCTCGTCAATGCGAATGGACATGCCGTTCATATTGACGCCGACGCGGATCACGCCGTCATAAGAGATAATAAAGCTCTTGACGGTAAAGGGCAGCGCCCATCCGTGGAAATCCAGCTGATTCTCGAATTTCCCCATATTTGTATAATGATATTCCACCGTGATTAAATCCTGCACATAACGCAATTGCTGTTCCAGCAGGTCATAAGTCACGGTCGGCTCCGGCTCGTTGGCTTCGCGCTGATAAAATATGTACGAAACCCCGATTCCCGCCGCCGCGCCAAGCAGTAATAAAAACAATGCCAAACCGAAACGAAAAGGCCGCCGTTTCGTTTTCCGTTCGGATGTTTGCGCTGTCTCCGTCAATGCTCTCTCTTCCTTTCCAATCATATCGCGTATTATCATATACATACGCATTTTATATATAAAATGCCAATCAATGGTTGAACCTCACCCCCTGTCCCCCTCTCCTAAATAGGAGAGGGGGGACTTGAAGGGGGAAAATTCCATCCAAAACAAGAGATTTCGGATCGCCCTGAGAGAAATTTTTACCCATTGCGTCCCCCTTCCCCTTTTAAGGGGAAGGGGACAGGGGATGAGGTTCTATCAAATTAATTATATTTCGATTTTAACTCTTGAGCGGCATTTTATATATAAAATAACACTCCGCCGCCGCCCGGATATTCCCGGACTTTCCATGGGATTTTTATTATATCACGAAAAAAAAGAAAAGTACAGTCTTTTCACGCGGATTCCCGCGCGAACATAAAAATTTTTCTGACGAAACCGCCCGTGAAATGGAAATCCCCGGAAAATTATTGATAAAATCCTGTGAAATCACGCGAAATCAATTCCCGTCCGCTTCTTCCGCCGCGCGTTCCTCCGGCTGAAATTGAATGATCAGTTCATATCCCATCTCATCGCAAATGATTTGATAATGCTCCCGCATAAACATCGCCGCGCGTTCCCGGGCTTCTTCCAGCAATCCCTGTCCCACGGCCCGCGCTTCCATTTCCGCTTCCCGTTCCTCCGAAAAATTCAGATATTCCTCCGCCGTGATTTGATTTAATATATTCCGCGTTTCGTCTAAAACCTCGATTTGATCTCTTGGAATCTCATGCCCCATCTGTTCCGCCGGTGGAATCATAACCGTAACGGTTTTGGCCTCATGATCGACTGTTCTCTGAACCCGCCGCAAGTCGACGCCAAATTTAATCACGCCTTCATAAATGATAATCAATCTCTTCTGCGTCAACGGAAGATTCAAGCCGAACAACTGCCGGTTGTCTTTGTTGACATAGGCGTCACGGTAATGATAGCGCACGGTCACTAAATCCTGCACATATTCCAGCCGTTCGCCGATCAGTCTCGTCTCGATTTTCGCCCGGCTCTGATACGGCGTCCAGACAAACAGATACAGCGCCGCCGCTGTGATAACGGCCAGCGTCAGCGTGACGAACGCCACCCAGAACGTATATTTGACAGTATGTCCGACATGATTGTTTGTCTCTTTGACATTCATAATTTCCGACTCCCTTCCCTTTTCCCCGCGCATACCGCCGCCGTTTTGATTGAAATATCATTTTTCGCGTTTCGCGCGTCCCGTTTTCCGAACTTTCGCTTATTATTATAATTATATCACAATAAAATAAAAAAGTACAGTGTTTTCAAGCGGATAATTTCTGTGAAATATTCTCCCTTTACGGCGTCGGGGTTTCGTGGTATAATAAAATTATAATAAAAAATAACGCGCCGCCGGGACAGGCGGCGGGGAAGGGGAAAGCATGGCGAAAAAGAAATGGCGGACAGCGGCGGCGCTGATATTAATATTAATTTTGACAACGCTTTTGCCGGGATGCGGCTCGCAAACATCGAGCGGCGGCGCGGACAATATGGCGAACGCGACGGATATGGCGTCCGGCAATCTCCCGGCGCCGGAGGCGCGGCATACGGAATTTTTCACGCCCCGCCAACACGCGGACGTGGATTTCAGCGAAATGGGATATATACCGGCCAATATGGAGGAAATTCTGGCGCAAATGGACGCCGTGCGGGAACTGACGGCGGATATTGAAAATTATGACGGCGTTCTTGACGGATTTCTGGACGCCTGCGACAACCGGGACTGGGTCGAAACGCTGTCCGCGCTGGCGGAAATCGAATATGATCAAAATCCCGCGTCGGAAAACGCGGCGGAGAATCGCGCTCAGTCGGACGAAAACAGCACGGTTGTGACGGACGCGCTGTATATACTCGCCAAAGATATTTTAAACAGCCCGTGCGCGGATGTGATTTTGGAGGAAATGGCGATTGACCCGGAAATATTGTCTGAATATGAACCCGTCACGGAAAAGGAACTGTCGCTGATGAAAAAATCATCCGCGCTGGAGGACGAATATTGGGCCGCCGCCGCGCGGCGTTATACGGCGCAATACCGGGGCCGCGAATGGGACGAGGACGCGCTGATGTCCGCCGCGTGGATCAGTGACGACGACTGGTATGCCATTTACGGCGAAATTCAAAAACAGAAAAACGCCGTTCTGGGTGAGATTTTCCTGCGTATGCTGGACTTGCGCCATCAGGAGGCGGAACTGTCCGGATATGAGAATTACACGGATTACGCCTATGAATCCGTTTACGCGCGGGATTATACGCCGGATGAAATCCAAGATTTCCAACAGGCCGTCAAAACATACATCGCGCCGGTCAAAGCGGCGCTGGATCAGGCGGCGTGGGAGGCGTCGGACGCGGCTGTATTTGAGAAAGATTTCTCCGGCGATATTGCGCTTGATTTAATCGCGCCTTATATCGCGGCTCTGTCGGACGAAATGTCGGAAGCGTTCGCGTATATGCGCCGCCACGGATTATATGACAGCGCCGCGAGCGAGACCAAAAACGACATGGGTTATACAATCGGACTGCCCAGTTACGGCGCGGCGTTTTTCTATAATTCCCCTGTCGGCGGCGCGCAGGACGTGATGGATACGATTCATGAATTCGGGCATTATAACGACGCTTATTGGACCCTCCCGGACTGGGACGGCATGACGAAAAGCATTGACATCGCGGAAGTCCATTCGCAGGCGCTGGAATTGTTATTCACCAGATTTTATCCGGAAATATTCGGAAAAGACAGCGAGGCGGTCAGATTACAGGTGTTAAATAATATTTTAGGCAGTATTGTTGACGGCGCGTTGTTCGACGAGCTGCAGCAATGGGCTTACGCGCAATCAAAAGAATCCGGCGTAACGCTGAAAGATCTGAATCATAAATACCGCGAACTCTGCGCGGAATACGGCGTGATTGATCCGGATGATCCGCGCGACGAGATGTACGGATGGACGGATGTCCCGCACACGTTTATTTCACCATTGTATTATATCAGCTACGCGGTTTCCGCCGCCGGGGCGTTTTCGTTCTGGCTGGAAGCGCGGGACGATTATTTCGCCGCCGCGGACCGGTATTTGGAATTTACGGCGCTTGATATTAATTACGGCTTTCAGGACAGTTTTGACGCCGTGGAACTTGAATCGCCCCTCACGGCGGATTATCTAAAAGAAGTGGCGTCGGCTTTGAATGAAAGTTTAAATTTAAATCTTGATTTGGCTTTCAATTCGGATTTAAATTTCAGACCGGTGGACGATATTTCATCGGCGGCGTGATATTTCAAAGCTATCCGCGCATCGTGGAATGTATTTATAAAATTTATAAAATTTATAAAATTTATAAAATTTATAAAATTTCACTTGGCGGAGATTTGAATATTATAAAATATATAAAATATATAATAAAAATATAATATGATATTATGCGTTTTGGAAGTTGCGATAACTTGATAAATATGCTAAAATATAAAAATATAAATTCGCGCGGAACGCGCGCACGGAAAGGGGATTGTAATTCGATATGGAACAAGTGTTTCATCTCCGGGAGAACGGGACAAGCGTCCGGACGGAAATTCTGGCCGGACTGACCACGTTCATGACTATGGCGTATATCATCGCGCTGAATCCGAATTTATTGACCGGGTTCGACGTGGGGTCGCCGTTATGGAACGGCGTGTTTTTGGCCACCTGTCTGGCGTCCGCGCTGGGAACGGCGTGCATGGCGTTTCTGGCCAACAAGCCCTTTGTCATGGCCCCCGGTATGGGTTTAAACAGCTTTTTCGCCGTGATTACGGCCAATATCGCCGCGATGATGGAAACGGATTATACAAACGCGTTTCAAGCGGCGTTATGTATTATCTTGGTGGAAGGCGTCTTGTTTGTTCCGCTGTCGCTGTTCCGGGTGCGTGAAAAAATCGTCACGGCGATTCCCGCCTGTGTGCGTCTTGGAATCGGTCCGTCTATCGGCCTGATGTTGATGAACATCGGCTTGGGATCCAACGCCGGGATTTACGCCGAGGGCAACGGATATTCCGCGCCGTTCTATGTCATGCGCGATTTCTTCGGCGCGATGACGCCGGGCGTCCTGCGCGATTCCATGGGTTCTGAATACGCCGTGATGGTTTTGTCCGTGATTACCATGTTTGTCGGCTTGTTTGTGATTATTTTATTAAGTCTGCGGGGCGTCCGCGCGGCTGTGTTATTGGGTATGCTCGCCGCTTCTATCGTATATTGGGCGGGGCAGGCGTTCGTGTTCCATGTAAATCCGTTTGAGTCTTTGTCAAGCGCGTCATTTGTTCCGCCGTTCGCGGATATGGTTTCCACGACGCTGTTTAAATTCAATTTCGCGTCGTTCATGCGGATCGGCTGGTTTACGGCGATTACGCTGATTATTACATTCTGCATGATTGATATGTTTGACACCATCGGGACTTTGATCGGCACGGCGTCCCGCGCCGGTATGACGGATAAAAACGGCAATATGCCCAATATGAGAGAAGCGTTGTTATCCGACGCCATCGGGACTGTCGCCGGGGCCTGTACCGGGACTTCGACGGTCACGACGTTTGTCGAGTCCGCGTCCGGCGTGGAAGCCGGTGGCCGGACGGGCCTGACCGCGTTGACAGCCGCCGTGATGTTTTTATTATGCGTATTCATCGCGCCCGTCGCCGCCGTGATTCCCGCGCCCGCCACTTCCGCCGCGTTGATTTACGTCGGAATTTTAATGCTGCAAGGCCTGCGCAACGTCGACTTTTCCGCCGTGGATGAGGCTGTCCCCGTGTTTTTAATGTTATTGGCCATGCCGGTTTCCGGCTCTATCGGCCACGGCATCGGCCTCGCCATGATCTGCTATACTGTGATTAAAATTTTCACCGGCAAAGCGAATCAGGTTTCGGCGCTGACTTATGTGATTTCCGCGCTGTTTCTCGTCAAATTTTTCGCCGCCGTCTAAACAGAAGATTATATAATGATAATAAGGGAATTGCCATAAAATGTTAAATGTAAATAAATATGGGCGGCTTGGAATATGTGTCGAGCGCGGGTCTCCGGATTCTCAAGCGTCTGTATTCCGCCATGCGCCGCAAGGGCGGAAGCCTGTTTCTTAAAGATGTCAACAAAGCCGTGATGGAAGTATTTGAAGTCACGGGTTTCGCGGGGATGTTCCAGTTTATCTGATCGACAGGATCCGGACGCGGCGACGCGCGTCAAGCAATGATAATAAAATACGCGGAAAGGAACGGGAAACGGCTGTGCGGCTTCAAGCGCTGAAATATGATCTGACGATCTGTAAAATCGCTTCCGCGAAAGACACGGATTGGACGGACGGATTTTTCTTTCTTGGCAAAACGGACGAGGAAATTTCTCTGGTCTGTGAGACGAACCATACGCCGCGCGGGACAATCGAACGGGACGACGGCTGGAAGTGTTTCCGCGTGGAGGGGCCTCTTGATTTTTCCCTGACGGGTATTTTATCCGGGATATTATCTCTTTTGGCGGCGCGTCAGATTGGCGTTTTCGCCGTGTCCACGTTTAATACGGATTATATTCTTGTCAAAAAAAATGATTTTGAACGGGCGTTGCGCGTGTTGTCAGACGCCGGATATGAAATCGCCGACGGAAAGGCGGAAACGCCATGAGATTATTTATCGCGGTGGAACGCAATCAAAGCATGAAAAACAGCCTCATGTCCGCGCAATCCGTTTTGCGGCGTCACGGCATACGCGGGAATTATACGAAAGCGGAAAATCTACATTTGACGCTTGCGTTTATCGGCGAATATCCCGATCCGGAAACCGTTCTGGACGCTATGCGGGAAACGCGTTTTCGTCCGTTTGAAATCCGTCTGAACGGATTCGGCGCTTTCGGGGATTTATATTGGATCGGCGTCGACGGCGGCGACGCTCTCCCCGCTCTGGTCAGGCGTCTGCGCAAATCTCTGGCGGAAAACGGAATTCCGTTTGACCGGAAAAAATTTCTGCCGCATATCACGCTGATCCGCCGCGCGGTTTCGGATAAAAACGCCGCTTTGCCGGGGATGATCATCCCGGATGCCGCTATGCAAGTCGACGCCGTTTCCCTGATGCGTTCGGACCGGGGAAAAAACGGAATGATTTATACGGCAATCGATCGTGTTTTCGCGGAACAGGAGCTATAAAATTAAAAAATTAAAAATAAAATCCAGCGTCAAGAGGGGGGCGTTTCATGAGTTCCGAAAAGATAAGCGGCGCGTTTGATTC
>CAJOQY010000277.1 GCA_905236835.1 uncultured Oscillibacter sp.
AATAAACTTTCTTTTAACATTTGCTCCACGACGGGATGCCGTCCGTCATGGATCTCAATGCTCCCGGATTCATCCACTTCCGGGCGGCAGTAATGATTTTTCACCGCCACGGACGCTAATGACGCCAAAGCGTCAATCTGGGCGATTATCGACGCCGTTCGCGCCACCCGCGCCGACGCCTGAATTAATTCGTCACGGACTTCGGAAAACAAATGATATTCCAGTTCGGCGATTTTATCCGACGCGTTTAAAATCGTCTCTTCCAAGTCTTTTAATTCTTCCGTAATATATCTTTCCGCGTTGACAAGCGTCTGACGCCGGATATAATTCGCCGGGACTTGATCTTTAAAAGAATTCGAGATTTCTATATAATATCCATGGACTTTATTATAACTGATTTTTAATGTCCGGATACCGGTTTTTTCTTTTTCGCGGGCTTCCAATTCAGCGATAACGCCTTTGCCGTGTTTTAAAATATGCCGCAGGCGGTCCACTTCCTCGTTATAGCCCTGTTTGATAATATTCCCTTCCCGAACCGTCACAGGCGCGTCGTCGGCGATAGAATCCGCGATTCGCTTGTGTAAATCCTGTAATACATCCAGATTTTCCGCTAATTTTTGAATATTTTTATCCGGAAAATCAAGCAGTCTGTTTTTAATTGCCGGAAGGCGTTCCATGCCGGATTTTAAAGCCAATAATTCACGGCCTCCCGCCGTGCCGTATACCACGCGGCCCATGACACGCTCCATATCGCCAAATCCGGTCAGTTTCGCGATTAATTCTTCCCGCGCTATCGTATGATTTACCATGGATTCAACGGCCCCGTTCCGGCGGCGGATTTCAAGCGCGGACAATAACGGCTTTTCCAGCCAATTGCGCAACAAACGCGCGCCCATCGGCGTTTTTGTTTTATCCAATACCCAGATTAAACTCCCGCGCCGGTCTTTGCTTCTCAGCGTCGCGGTCAGTTCCAGATTCCACCGCGCCGCGAGATCTAATTCCATATAAACGCTTTGTTCGTAATAATCCAGATGATTAATATGCGACAAATCCGTTTTCTGCGTTTCGTATAAATAATGCAATAACGCGCCCAAAGCGCGCAGCGCGGCGTCATTGCCATTTAACTTTTCCGCCTGTTCTTCGCCGAACCTCTGCCGGACATGAACCGCGGCTTTGTCCGGATCAAATCTGTCAACGCCGTCTTTGCCGCCGTCCTCAATCGAACAGTGAAACGCGTTTAATAAAACGCTTGTCAAATCCGGCGTATCCAGCGCGGCGCGGTTTAATATCGCCTCTGCGGGTGAAAATCTCCCCAGTTCGTTGGTCAAATGTCTGACGCATTCCGGACCCGTGAAAGAAGTCACATGGATTTCCCCGGTTGTCAGATCGCAGAACGCCGCCCCCGCGTGAAATCCGGACTCATCCGGATTGATCTCCCGCGTTCCGGATTGCGTATCTGATTTTATTTCTTGTTTTATTTTTTTCTCCCGCGCGTTTTCCCCGGATCGCGTATCCAAGGCCGCGTTTGGATTATTTTCCCCGGATTGAGATAAATATAATCCGCAAAGATAATGCCCGGAACGGTCATCCAATAAAGAACTGTCCATGACGGTGCCGGGCGTGACAACGCGGACAATGGCCCGCTCCGTAAGTCCTTTGGCGGACGGATCCCCTAATTGCTCGCAAACGGCGACTTTATGGCCTTTGGCTACCAGACGGGCTATATAACCGTCGCTGGCGTGATACGGAATGCCGCACATGGGAATTTGTTCCTCCGGCGATTTTTTCCGTTTGCCGTGGTCCCGGCTGGTCAACGCTATATCCAGCGCCTCGGAGGCGATGCGCGCGTCGTCGTTGAACATCTCGTAGAAATCGCCAAGACGGAAAAATAAAATCGCGTCCGGGTTCGCCTTCTTGATTTCCGTGTACTGCTTCATCATGGGACTTAATTCCGCCATGCTCCACCTCAGTTAAAATAAAAAATTATCATTCAGATTTTATCGGCGCGTAAAATTAATTTTTAAAATCAAAATTTCATCGGCGCGAAAGATCTATTCTCGAACCGCTTCCCCATATAACGCCCATGTATTATTATCTGTAATCCGCGCGTTTGTGAACGCGCCGATCAAAGCCGGATCGCCTTTTAATCTGACAAGGCGATTGCCTTCCGTGCGCGCCGTCAATGGATAATCCGCGTCTATGCCATTATAATTCCGCCCGCGATGATCTGACAGCCCGTCCACCAATACGCGGACGGTTTGATTGATATATCCCGCGTGAATCGCGGCGGATTGCGCGTTCTGGATATTTAATAATTGATCAAACCAGATTTGTTTCTCGGCGCGCGGAATGGGATCGGGCAGTTCCGCCGCTTTCGTGCCGGGACGCGGCGAATATAAAAACGTAAACAGCGCGTCAAATTTGACCTGTTCCACAAGCGAAATTGTCTCCATCGCCTCGGCTTCCGTCTCGCCGGGGAATCCAATAATCACATCAGAAGTCAAGGCCAGTCCCGGCATGACGGATCGCGCGTAACGGATTAAATCCAGATAACGCTCCCGCGTGTAATTTCGATTCATGGCTTTTAACACGCGATTGCTCCCGGATTGGAACGGCAAATGCAATTGCTTCGCGACGTGTTCGCAATCCGCCATTGCGTCAAACAATTCCGGCGCGGCGTCCTTCGGATGGCTGGACATAAATCGGATCCAATAATCCCCGGGGATTTGATTAATATCTTTTAATAAATTAATAAAATTATATCCCGTGCCTTTGCCGTATGAATTGACATTCTGTCCTAATAAATAAATTTCCCGGTGTCCGGACGAGATTAAATTTTCAATCTCAAGCAAGATTTTATCCGGCGCGCGGCTCCGTTCCCGTCCCCTGACATACGGGACGACGCAATATGAACAAAAATTATTACATCCATACATGACGGATACCCATGCCCGGACGCCTTCATCCCGTTCCATGGGTTGTCCCTCGGCCAATACGCCCCGCTCCGGACCGGTTTCCAGTATCTGTCCGCGTTTCTGATACGCTGACCATAATAACTCCGGGAATTTCCAAAGCGCGTGGGGATCGAATATCAAATCAACATGACGATAAGATTCCCGGATTCGTCTCCGGACGCTTTCCTCCCCCGCCATACAGCCGCATAAAATCACAATCCGTTCCGGATTTTCGCGTTTTGTATGCGTCAGCGCGCCCAGATGTCCAAATACGCGCTGTTCCGCGTGTTCGCGCACGGCGCAGGTATTCAATAATACCACGTCCGCCTCTTTCGGATCGTCCGTGAAATCAAATCCCATATTCCGGAGCATTCCCCGCAATATCTGGCTGTCGGCGACATTCTGCTGACAACCGAATGTCCGCACGCACGCCATCGGATGCGCTTCCCGTTCCTGAAATAAACATAAAAATTTTTTCTCGTAATCCCGCTGAATTTGCAACTGTTCCGGCGGAATCAGATTTGAACCGTTTGAAATACTTGAATTTAAATCTGAATTTAAATTTGATTTTAAAATAAAATCCGGCTGTCCGCGCAAGAAAGATTCCTCCCTGA
>CAJOQY010000278.1 GCA_905236835.1 uncultured Oscillibacter sp.
GACGGCGTCCACGCGCAAGCCGTCTATATGATATTCTTCGAGCCAGTAACGCGCCGAGGAATATAAAAAGCTGCATACTTCGGGACGACCATAGTCAAATACGCGGGTCCCCCAGCTCATGTGTTCGCGCTTGTTCGGGTCCGTGTACTCATAACAGCAGCCGCCGTCAAATTCATATAAGCCCTGCGCGTCTTTGCAGAAATGCGACGGCACCCAGTCCAAAATAACAGTAATTCCATGCTCGTGCATATGATTCACAAACCACATGAAATCCTTCGGCGTGCCGTATCTGGAAGTCGGGGCGAAATAGCCCGTACATTGATAGCCCCATGACATATCCAACGGATGTTCCGTCACGGGCAATAACTCAATCGCCGTGTAGCCCATTTCTTTTACATATGGAGCCAATTGCTTGGCGAGATCGCGATAGTCAATAAAATCGCCGTTGTCCCGCAGACGCCATGAGCCTAAATGCACTTCGTATATATTCAACGGCGATTCATACACGGGACGTTCTTTCCGGCGCGCGCGGAACATTCCGTCGGACCACGGGAAGCCGGAAATATCATATAATTTGCTTGCCGTGGCGGGCCGCGTCTCCGTATGGAATCCATACGGATCGGCTTTTAATCTCACTTTTCCGTCTACGCCGCGCACGGCTAATTTATACACGTCATATTCTTTCAGATCCGGGATAAACCCCTCCCACAGTTCGCCGTTGCGTTTGAGGGGATTCGCCGTCTCGTCCCACTGGTTAAACTCGCCGACGACGGATACGCCCCGCGCCTTCGGGGCCCATGTCCGGAAGCGCCAGCCGCGCTGGCCGTTCTGGACCGCCGGATGCGCGCCGAAATAACGCCAACCGTCCGTCAGCGTCCCCTCATGAAATCTTTGCTGTTCATTCTTACGAACGGGGGCCGACGCGGGGGGAATTTTTTGCTCCATATGTTCAGTCTCCTTTCGTTTTTTTCGCGCCTGAAAAGACAACGGAAACGGGAAATCCGGTCAGGCGCGTCAAACGCGTGAGAAACGCCTATCCAATTACGCCTTGTGAAACTCCGGATTGGCGCGTTCTTCCAGCCGTTCCACATCAATCCAACGCCTATTATACCGCCTTAATACCCGTATCGTCAAGACCTTCTTGCGCAAAATCAAAAGTTTATTTGTGCGTTTTTACCATTTCCATCCGTCCGAAAACAAGTAATTTTAGAAATGATTGATACAATCCCGTCGTGAGTTATTTATACAAGTTTGACAGCGTTTCGGGACGCCGCCGGGACAGCGCGACAAACGCCCGGAACAGCGCGTCCCCGGCGGGCGCGTTCAGGCGTTCCGGATGCCACTGGACGCCGTAAACCGGCAGGAACTCATGCGCCAACGCTTCTATTATATTATCCTCAGCCACTTGCGCGGCGTACAGTCCCGCGCCTAATTTTCCCGCCGCCTGATGATGCGCCGAATTGACTTCTAATTCCGGATACGCGCCTGAATATCCGTCCGGATAAACGTATGATAAAAATCCCGGCAAAAATTCCGGCGCGATATGATATATAATATGCTTCCGGTCTTTGCCGTTAATTTGATGATGTCCGGGAATATCCTGAATCAAATCTCCGCCAAAGAAAATATTAATCACCTGTATTCCCCGGCAGATTCCCAAAACCGGTTTTTCGGCTTCCGTAAATTCGCGCAGTAATTCCAATTCCATTTCATCGCGTCCGGGATTCAAATTCCGGGAAAAGAAATTTTCCTGTCCGTACCGCCAAGGCTCCACATCGCCTCCGCCGGGCAGAATCAGCGCGTCGCAATGCGCGCATGGGGAAACCGACGGAAGATCATCCGCGCCGGGAGAAACGTCCGACGGATACGCCGGGGACGAAAGCGGCGGAAAAACCGGAACGCCGCCCGCCCGTTCCACGGCCCGCGCGTAATTAATATATTTTCTATTTTTTCCCGTTTCCCCGGCGATATAAACGCGCGGCGGCTGTTCCATGACGCGTCCCTCCTGATAGAATCATAAAATTTATATTTTATATTATACGCCGTTTCCGCCGCGCGTTATCCCGGATATGAAATTAAAATTATTTATTTTTAAAATTTTTCTCTTTGCGCTTTTCCAGATACGCGCTCATGCCTTCTTTTTGATCTTCCGTGGCGAAGCACATCCCGAAAAACTCGTTTTCCAGCGCAATCGCGCCGTCAATATCCATTTGCAAGCCCCGATCAATACACGCCTTGGAATATTTTACCGCGATTGGCGCGTTCATCGCGAACGATTTCGCCATATTCACGGCCTGAGTTAATAATTCCTCCGGCGGATAAATCTCACTGACCAGCCCGATTCTTTTCGCCTCTTCCGCGTCAATGATTTTCGCCGAGAAGATCAATTCTTTCGCTTTCGCCGCGCCGACGCGCCGGGGCAGACGCTGCGTGCCGGAGAAACCCGGCGTAATGCCCAGACCCACTTCCGGCTGTCCGAATTTCGCGCCGCCCTTGCCTTCCTGATTCGGCCCGGCGGCTAAAATAATATCGCACGACATAGCCAGTTCACAGCCGCCGCCCAGCGCGAATCCGTTGACCGCGGCAATCGTCGGGATTTCCAGTTTCTCAATCCGGCGCATGACCGCGCTTCCGCGCTGTCCCCATTTACGGCCCTCCGTCAGATTCATCGACGACATTTCGCCAATATCGGCCCCGGCGACAAACGCGCGGCCCTCTCCGGTGACAATCAGGGCGCGCAGATCGCCGTCCTGTTCGATCCCGTCCAGAACCTTTTCCAGATCGGCGATCACGGCGCTGTTGAGGGCGTTGAGGGCTTTGGGGCGGTTGATGGTCAGAACGCCCAGA
>CAJOQY010000279.1 GCA_905236835.1 uncultured Oscillibacter sp.
ATTTTATATAAAAATTATAAATTATATAATATATAATAAAAATATAAATAATAATCCGTAAAATCAGGGGGAATTTGTATGTCGTCCCATGAGCGGCAGGCGCAAACGCTGATAGAAGCCCTGCCGTATATCCAGAAATACACCGGCAAGACGATTGTGATTAAATACGGCGGCAACGCGATGATTTCGGAGGAACTGCGCAAAGCCGTCATGAGCGATATAATTTTACTGCGTCTTGTCGGGATAAGAGCCGTCATGGTTCACGGCGGCGGACCGGAAATTTCGCAAATGCTGAAAAAAATCGGGCATGAGTCAAGATTTGTCAACGGCCTGAGATATACGGATGAAGAGACGATGAATATCGTACAGTCCGTGTTATGCGGCAAAGTAAATAAAGATCTGGTTTCACAGATTAATCGCTTGGGCGGACGGGCCATCGGGCTTTGCGGCATGGACGCGGCGTTGTTTCAGGCGGAAAAGCTGGATGAACAATATGGGCTTGTGGGGAAAATCACGGGCGTGAATCCGGCGCCGGTGGAAAACGCGCTGGAAAACGGTTATATTCCGGTCGTGGCGACTGTCGCGCAGGGCGCGGACGCGGACACGGCGTATAATATCAACGCGGACACGGCGGCGGCGGAATTGGCCGTCGCGTTAAAGGCTGAAAAATTAGTATTATTAACGGACGTGCGGGGATTGTTACGCGATCCGGAAGATGAAAGCACGCTGATTCACGCTGTCCGGGTGAAAGAAGTCCCGGATTTGATCAAAAGCGGCGTCGTATCGGGCGGCATGATCCCCAAAACGCAATGCTGTGTGGACGCCATTCAGGGCGGCGTGGAGCGTGTGCATATTTTAGACGGACGCATTCCCCATTCGATTTTAATCGAATTATTAAGCGATGAGGGAATTGGCACGATGTTGGAACGTGAGATCGGCGAACGGCGGAAATCAGAGCGGCGCAAAGGCGAACGGCGTCAGGCGGGATAATTAATAATAAATATTATAATATATCAATAAAACGCCGGGAACGAAAAATCACGGGGTGAATATGGGGTGAATTTCGTTTATGACATCACAGGAAATCAAAGATCTGACGGATCAGTATATTATGCCGACTTACGGACGCTTTCCCGTGGCGATCGATCACGGGGAGGGCGCGCGGGCATATGATCCGGAAGGCCGGGAATATATAGATTTCACCAGCGGGATCGGCGTCAACGCGCTGGGCTATGGCAATTCAAAATGGCTGGACGCGATTACAAAACAGGCGGCGAAACTGGGGCATATCTCGAATTTGTTTTATACGGAACCGGCGGCGCGTCTGGCGGAGATTTTATGCCGCCGGACCGGAATGTCAAATGTATTTTTCGCCAACGGCGGCGGAGAAGCCAATGAAGGCATGATTAAATTAGCCCGGAAATATAGCTTTGACAAATACGGCGCGGGCCGCAGCAGTATTATCAGCCTGAAAAACTCGTTCCACGGGCGGACCATTACGACATTAAAGGCCACCGGGCAGGAAGTATTTCATAATTATTTTTTCCCTTTCACGGAGGGATTTTTATACGCCGAGGCGAATGATATAAACGCGATATTAGAAGCCGATGAACTGGCGGCGCGCGAATCGGAGTATTTCGGCAAAGATGAGGGCGTCGGCGGCGCGGTCTGCGCGGTATTAATCGAGTTAATACAGGGGGAAGGCGGCGTATTGCCGTTAAATCAAGATTATATCAATCAACTTGCCAAATTATGTGAGGATCGTGACTGGCTGTTATTGGTCGACGAAGTGCAGACGGGCGTTGGCCGAACCGGAAGTTTATTCGCCTTTCAGCGGTATCATATTAAGCCGGATGTCGTGTCTTTCGCGAAAGGCATTGCCGGGGGTCTGCCCATGAGCGGCTTTTTGGCCAATGAGAAATGCCGAAACGTCCTGACGCCCGGCACGCACGCGACGACATTCGGAGCCAATCCGGTCTGCGCGGCGGCGGGACTGGCCGTACAGGAAATTTTAAGCGATGAGTTTTTATTGGAAGTCCAATGGAAAGGGCAGTATCTGCGCGAACAGATTGAGGCGTTAAAACTGCCCTGTCTGGGGAAAACGCGCGGCATGGGCTTAATGATCGGCATTGACGTTCAAGAGGGATACGGCAACAAATCACTCGCGGCGCGTTTGATCGAGAACGGCTTATTGGTCTTAACCGCCGGAAACGGATTAAGATTACTGCCGCCGCTGGTCATTACCAAAGACGAAATTGACGCGGGCCTGTCGATTATGCGCGCGACGCTGTCTTGAATTTTATGATAAAATATTATTTAAAAATTATTTAAAATTATTCTAAAAGCCGGAAAGGATATGATCTGATATGCGGATTCAATCTCTTGTCGCGTTGCTCGCCGCCAATCCGTATCCCGGACGCGGGATAATACTGGGTAAAACCGCCGACGGATTACAATCCGTCGCCGCGTATTTTATCATGGGACGAAGCGAGAATTCCCGCAATCGGATTTTTCTCCCCACAAAAGACGGCATCCGGACGCAGGCGCATGACCCCGCGAAAATGACGAATCCGGAGTTGATTATTTATCATCCCGTGCGGGAAATTCAAAATTGCCTGATTGTCACCAACGGCGATCAGACGGACACCATCCGGGACGCGATCCGGGAAGCGACGCGCGTCCGCGGCGACATATCCGGCGAAATCAGCGGGATATTCCGGGCCGCGCTGAATACCCGGACATTTGAGCCGGACGCGCCCAATTATACGCCGCGTATCTCCGGGATATTATATCCGAACGGCGCGTTTGATTTGTCGATTTTGAAATCCACTGACGGGAATCCGGATTGCCGCTGTCACGGCGTCTGGAATTATAATCATCCTCTTCCCGGCGAAGGACGGTTTCTGCATACCTATCAGGGAGACGGCGATCCCCTGCCGTCGTTCGAGGGCGAGCCGGTCCGCGTCGCGCTGGACGCCCCCAACGCGGAAACGCTGGCGAATATGATCTGGAACGCGCTGAACGAGGACAATAAAATCTCCCTCTATGTCCGTTATACGGAGATAAAATCCGGGAAAAATCAAGTGATTTTATTCAATAAACGGGCGTCTCATTTCGGCGGGCGTTCGGTCATGATGGATGTTTAATTTTAAAATTAAAATTTTCGGCCTGATAATCGGCGGATTGATTTTATACGCCGGTTGTCGGGCCGATGGCTTTTTTTATCCAAAAAAATCAGGATTGACAACGCGAA
>CAJOQY010000280.1 GCA_905236835.1 uncultured Oscillibacter sp.
CGGGCATCAGGCCGTATTTCTGGATTTGTTTTTCGGATTGGAAACGCTGGCTGATACGTCGGGAAATGCTGACGTGTTATCGGATAAGCCGGAAAATCTGGACGGATTATTCGACGCGCCGGACGGTTTATGCCCATCCGCCGGGATTTCAACGCGGGAGCCGGATTTACAAGCCATCCGGGCAAGCCGGAAAGATCAAAGCCCGTCCATATTTGGCCCCGGCGTTCTGGATTTGTGTCGGCGCGCCGATCTGGTATTTTTAGCTCTGCATGGCCGCGACGGGGAGGACGGACGCGTTCAGGCCGCGTTTGATTTGTTGGGAATCCCATACACAGGCAGCGGCTATCTGGCGTCCGGAATCGCGATGGATAAAATCAAAACAAAATATTTCATGACAGCCGCCGGAATTCCCACGCCGGATTGGAAAAAATTAAATTACAATCCGGATGACGAGCGGGAAATTGAGAGATTATCAAAAGAACTGCCTGTTCCGTGCGTGATTAAAAATTCAACGGGCGGTTCGTCATTGGGCGTGTTTCTCCCGTCCAATCGGGAGGAATTAAAAGACGCGTTAAAAAAAGTCAGCGCATACGGCGGCGAAATCTTCTGGGAACAGCGGATTTTTGGCCGTGATATTACCGTTGGCATATTGGGGGATCAGGCTCTTCCGGCTGTGGAAATCCTGCCCGCCGGGAAAGAGTTTGATTACGCGGCGAAATATCAGGCGGGCGGCGCGCGCGAAGTATGCCCCGCGCCGATTACGGAGCGGGAACAGCGGGAGGCCGGACGGCTGGCGTTATTACTGCATCAATCCATTGGCTTACAGGTCTATTCCCGCGCGGATTTTAAATTAGATCAAGACGGCAATTTCTGGTGTCTGGAAGTCAATTCGCTTCCGGGATTGACCCCGGCGAGTCTGGTTCCGAAAGAAGCGGCGGCCATCGGCATGGATTATCGCGCGTTATGCGAAAAAATTATAAAATATTCCATGCCGATAGAGAGAAGAGGTTGAACCATGCGAAACATGAACGCGGCGGAACTCGCGGCGGCTGTGGACGGCGAATGGCGAAATCCCGGCGATTTGAATTTATATATATCTTCCGTCTGTACTGATACCCGCCAATTAACGCCGGGATGTCTGTTCATCCCGATCAAAGGCGACAAATATGATGGGCATGATTTTATATCACAGGCGCTGGACGCGGGCGCGGCGGGATGTTTCTATTCCCGACAGCCGGAGAATTTCCCGGAGAATTTTCAACCGGATAAATTTTATATTCATGTGGACGATACCCGGCGCGCGCTCTGTAAACTGGCGGCGTATTATCGAAAAAAATTTCCCATCCCGTTTGTACAGGTCACGGGCAGCGTCGGCAAGACGACGACAAAAGAATTAATCTCTTCCGTTCTGGAATCGAGACTGCACGTCTGGAAAACGCCGGGAAATTATAACAATGATATAGGCGCGTCGCTGACGCTTCTTGGATTGGAGCCGGAACACGAGGCGGCTGTGATTGAAACCGGCATGAATCACGCGGGGGAGATTAGATTTTTAACGAATCTGGTCCGCCCGGATATTGCCGTTATTACGAACATCGGCGACGCGCATATGGAATATCTGGGCAGCCGGGAAGGGATTTTAAAGGCGAAAAGCGAAATATTTGAGTATTTAAATCCAGATGGCGCCGCGATATTAAACGGCGACGATGAATTATTAAATACATTAAATTTGCCGTTCCGGACAATTCGCTGCGGCTATTCGGAACGCTGTCAAATCCGTATCCGGGATTTTACGGATTACGGCGTCAGGGGAATCGCCTGTATGATTCAGACAGCGCGGGACAGTTATCAAATACAACTTTCATCGCCGGGCGCGTATCTGGCGTGGACGGCGGCGATTGCCGTCGCTGTCGGCGAGGAATTGAATCTGAATCACGATGAGATTATACAAGGCGCGGCGAATTATACCCCCACGGGATCGCGTATGCGGGTCTGGCGTTTGAAAGACGGCAGGATTTTGCTGGATGATTGTTATAACGCAAGCCCGCAATCGGTCACGGCGGCGCTGGAAGTTTTATCAAAAACGGAATGCGACAGGCGCATCGCGGTCTTGGGCGACATGGGCGAACTGGGCGGAATCGCGGCGCAGGCGCATTATAACACCGGCGCGCTGACAGCGATGCTGGGCATTGATGACGTGGTAGCCATCGGACAGCGCGCGGCGGGGATCGCTGAGGGCGCGATTGACAGCGGCGGCGACGCGGCGCATTTTGACGCGATTCCGGACGCGTTGGATGATTTAATCAAAAGATTTGAACCGGGAAGCGCGATGCTGGTGAAAGCGTCCCACGCGATGAAATTTTATAACATCGTGGACGCGATGAAAAACCAGTTCGGACCGGCGGAATAAATGGATTATAAAAAATAAAAATCGCCTTTACGGGCGCGGACGATTGCGGTATGATAAAATATGATTGAGATACAGTGCGGAAATCTGGTAAAATCATTTCAAGTCGGTGAGACGGTTTTAGACGGCTTGACGTTTCAAGTGGAACGCGGGGAACATATCGGGATTTTAGGCCGCAACGGCGCGGGGAAATCGACGCTGTTTAAAATTTTAACGGGCGAACTGGATTTTGATTCCGGAAATCTGGTGATCGCCCCCGGACAGCGGATCGGATTGATCTCACAGATTCCGGTTTATCCTCCGGAATACACGGTGGAGGATGTATTAAAATCCGCGTTTGAACGACTGCGCAAACTCGCCGCTGAATTGGAAGATTTAAATATCAGAATGGAAGCCGGCGAATTTGACCGCGAAATCTCGCGGCGTTATGATATATTGTCAGAGCGGTTTCAACAGTTCGGCGGCTGGGATATTGATATTGCCGTAAATAAAATCGCGAATGGATTGTCTATCACGGACGCGCGGAGAAAACAATTATTTTCGAGTTTATCCGGGGGGGAAAAAACGCGCGTCAATCTGGGGCGTTTGATTCTGGAAGATACGGATATTTTATTATTAGACGAACCGACAAATCATTTGGATTTACAGGCTGTGGAATGGCTGGAAAATTATACCCGGAATTTTCACGGGACTGTTTTGATTATTTCACATGACAGATATTTTTTAGATCGTACTGTCAGCCGCGTGATTGAACTGGAAAACGGCAAGGCGGAATTTTACAACGGCAATTACAGCTTTTACGCCGTGGAGAAAGAGCGGCGTTATCAGGAGCGGTTAAAACGCTATCAGAAAGAACAGGATGAAATTAATAGATTAACGGAAACGGCGCGGAAAATGCACGAGCATAACACGGAATTGTTGCACAAACGCGCCTTTTCGATAGAAAAACGCGTTGAGCGAATGCGCGCGACGGAAAAGCCGGTGAAATCCCGTCAGTTAAACGCGCAATTTCACGGGGTTGATTTTTTCGGCGATGAAATGTTGTCTCTGCGGGGCTTGTCAAAATCTTATGAAACGAAAAATTTGTTGATAGATTTAGATTTAAAAATCACGGGCGGGGAACGGATTGGATTAATTGGCGAAAACGGCGCGGGGAAATCGACGCTGTTAAAAATCATCATGGGCGAGGAATATCCGGACGCCGGACGGGTCCGGATATGGCCGCAGACCCGGATCGCCTATCTGCCGCAGATGATGGAATTTGAGCATCCGGATTGGAATCTTGTGGATAATTTAATATCCGTCAAGCGCAATCTGTCGGCGACTTCCGCGCGCAATAGATTGGCTTTATATGATTTCACGGGGGAGGATGTATTGAAACCCGTCAGCGTGTTATCCGGCGGCGAACAGAGCAGATTAAGATTATGTATGCTGATGGATAATGAGATTAATTTATTAATTCTCGACGAGCCAACGAATCATTTGGATATAGCGTCCCGCGAATGGATTGAAAACGCGATAGAATCTTATGACGGCGCGTTGTTGTTCGTCAGCCATGATAGATATTTTATTAATCGTTTCGCCACGCGGATTTGGGAATTATCAAACGGTCAAATCACGGATTATCCCATGGGATTTACGCAATATCGGGAATTGAAATCACGTCAGACGCGGGAAATTATATCTGACAAAGCGAATAAAACCGGTAAAACGGCGGCGAACGCGGCGGCGGGTATAAAGTCGAATATGAACGCGAAAACGGCGAAAAAAGCGCGTCCGGAGAATAAACGCCAGCCGTCCGCGAAACGGCGTCTGGAACTTTGCGAACGCGAAATCGCGAAATTGGAAACGCGTATCAAAGAATTAGATGATTTTATCGAACAAAACGCGGCGGATTATGAGAATTATCAGAAAACGCGGGATTTTATATCGCAAAGGGACGCGGCGCAATCGGAATTGGATATTTTATATCAAGATTGGGAAACGCTTAGTGAGGAAGTCGGGGAAGCGTGATGAAATCGTGAGGAAATTGGGAAAGCGTAATGGATGATGAAAATATAAAAATTGTCGGCATGAAAACGGGTGAAAAAATATTTTGCGGCGTGATAATATTTTTCACGCTGGCGGGCGTGATATTGCAAGTGATTCCGGGAATGAGATTTTCCGGGCGATTGTGTTTATGTTTGGCGATAGGCTGTATCGGATGGATATTTCTAAGCCGATGGGCGGAAAATGATAAAAAAGGAAAAATCTGTAAAAAGATAATTTCAGGCTGTCTGGCGGCGGGATTGATGTTGTTCGCGATACTGGAAGGCGTGGTGATTCGGAGCGGACATGAGGACTGGTCCGCGCTTCCGGCGGACGCGGTAATCATATTGGGCGCGGGCGTCAACGGGGAAACGCCGTCGCTGGTATTACAGAGCCGTTTGGATAAGGCGTGGGAATATATAGAAAATCATGGTGATATTGTAATAATATTATCCGGCGGACAGGGAGAGGGCGAAAATATCACGGAAGCGGAGGCCATGCGGCGCGTATTGGTATCACGCGGCGCGGATGAGAGTCGGCTATTAATGGAAGAAAATTCCAATTCGACGAAAGAAAATTTCGCGTTTTCGCGTGATATTTTGATTCAAAATGGATTTGATATAAATACGGCGAGAATCGCGTTTGTGACGAATGATTTTCATGTATTTCGGGCGAAAGTTATCGCGCAAAAATTGAAAATTAATAATATTATTGGCATTCCGGCGAAAATCCCATGGCCTTGGTTAAGCGTGAATTATTATATCCGAGAAGCCTTCGCGCTTGTGAAGGCGATAATATTTGATTAAATTTTTTTGAAATCGAAAGAGGGGACGGGCATGGAGGAAAAATTGCGGGCGCTGGAAACGCGGTATGAAAGTCTGGAATACAGCCTGTCCGATCCGGGGATTTACAACGCGCCGGAGAGATACAGGGAAATCAACCGGGAGTTGAAAGAGTTAGCGCCGTTAATAGAGGCGTATCAGGCGTGGAAAGCGGCGGAAAAAACACGACGGGAAACGGAAGAATTACTGTCGGATCCGGATTTGAAAGAGCTGGCGCGGGATGAATGGGAATCGGCGTGTAAAAAAACGGAAAAATTGTGGGATGAGTTGAGATTTTTATTAATGCCGAAAGATCCGGATGATAATAAAAATGTGATATTGGAAATCAGGAGCGGCGTCGGCGGGGAGGAAAGCGCGCTGTTCGCGCATTCGTTATATAGAATGTATAATATGTACGCGCAGAAACAGGGTTGGAAATTCGAGACGATCAACGCGAATCTGACGGAACTTGGCGGCGTGAAAGAGTGCGGCGTATTGATAGAGGGCGCGGGCGCGTATGCGAGATTAAAATTTGAGAGCGGCGTGCATCGCGTCCAGCGTGTGCCGGAGACGGAATCGGGCGGGCGTGTGCATACCAGCGCGGCGACGGTGGCGGTCCTGCCGGAAGCGGAAGAAATAGAATTAGAGATTGATTGTAAAGACTTGAAAATTGACACGTTTCGTTCGTCGGGCGCGGGCGGACAGCATGTGAATAAAACGGAATCGGCGATTAGAATTACGCATTTGCCGACGGGGCTTGTTGTCGAGTGTCAGGACGAACGGAGCCAATATAAAAACAGAGATAAAGCGATGAAGGTTTTACGTTCGCGCTTATTGGATATGGAAAAATCGAAACGCGGCGCGGCGGAAGCGGCGGAGAGAAAGAATCAGGTCGGGAGCGGGGATAGATCCGAACGGATACGGACGTATAATTTCCCGCAAGGACGCGTGACGGATCACAGGATTGGATTGACGCTGTATCAAATCGACGCGGTCATGGACGGCAATCTGGACGAGTTGATCGACGCGCTGATGACGGCGGACCGCGCGGCGCGTCTGGCGGATGAGATAAAATAATATATAAAATAATAAAACGGATTTGTTATAAAATTGTTATCAGGCTGTTATAAAACTGTTATCAAACTGTTATGAATTATTCATGATCCGTTCAAAATTGAATCTCGATTCGCGTTTATAATAATAACAATAAATCGCGTCATGATTTTATGATATATCATATTGCCTGTCGAAAGGATAGAAATAAAATAAATAAAAAGCGGCGGGCGATTACGCGCGGAGAGGCGATGAGATAAATGGATACGGCATATTATGATTTACGGGATACGAAAATCCGCCGTCAAGAATTGGAAGGCAAAATCAGCGCGGCGGCGAAATTATTAAGAGACGGCGCGTTGGTCGCCCTGCCCACGGAGACGGTATACGGATTAGGCGCGAACGGACTGGATGAAAACGCCGTCAAGCGTATTTTTGAAGCGAAAGGCCGCCCGCAGGATAACCCGTTGATATTGCATATCACAGGCCCGCAGTGGCTGCCGCGCTATTGCCGGGACATTCCGCCTCTGGCGTATGTGCTGGCGCGCAGATTCTGGCCGGGGCCTTTGACGATGATATTAAAACGCAAATCCTGCGTGCCGGATGTCGTGACGGCGGGACTGGATACTGTAGCGGTACGGTGTCCGAACAATCCGGCCA
>CAJOQY010000281.1 GCA_905236835.1 uncultured Oscillibacter sp.
GATGAAAAATTCTCAGCAATTGTGTGGATTGAAATAAGACAGCTTTTTGATCGAAATCCCGTCCCCGCTCCTGATTAATACGCGCAGGGAGACGAGGGACGGGATCGCATAGATTATAAATTTACGCCGGGATCTGTCACAAACCGCGTGATTTTAACCTACCGTGCAGTACATGAAATATTTAAATCCAAGCGGATTGGAATAGAATCCCTGTACATCGCTGGAAATCATATACAAATCCGTGTAAAAATACAGCGGGCAGATACAGCCGGTGGACATGAGCAAATCTTCCGCCAAGTGCATCATCTGATAGCGGATTTCTTTATCCGTGCAGCTCTTAATCATGCTGATTAATACATCATACGTCTCCGCCCATGTGCCATTTTCAACCTGAATATCATAGCCGTAAGGCGTCAGATCCATGCTGTAAGCCCGCGTGGAAACATGACTGCCTTTGCCGAATTGCACGTCATTATTGCCGGAGCCGGTTGTCCACATATCCAAGAAGCAGATCGGATCGTTATAATCGGCCAGCCATCCGTTGCGCGCCATGGAGAAATCGCCGTTTTTACGCGTATTCAAGAACGTGGCCCACTCCTGATTCTCCAGATTCATCGTGATGCCAATACCCGCCAGCGCGGACTGTAAATATTCGCCAATCGCCTTGTGTCCCTCGTTGGTGTTATACAGATACGTCATGGACGGGAAATTCGTGAATTGCATCGTCGCTTCGTCGTAATTATAATATTTTTTCAGCGTCTCGACAGCCGCCATATAATTATCGCCGATGGCATTCACAGACACGTCATAATAGCCGATATAATCGTCCGAGTGTCCGGCTGTCTCATAGAACTGCGTACCGTCGGGATTGGTCATGCCCATCGCCACGAATGACGACGCCGGGATCTGTCCGGCCTGCGTAATATCCTCAACGATATAATTCCGGTCAAATAACAGCGCAATCGCGTTGCGGATTTCCGCGCGGGCGTTTTCGGCGTCCGTCCCGGTCAATTCGCTGTCGGACGGGAGAATATCTTCGTTGATATTCCAGCAGACATAATACGTTCCGATCTGGCCTGTAATCACAAATTCATTTGGATAATTCGCTTTCAGATTGGGAATCTCATTCGTCGGGACGTTGTCGATCAACTGCCACGTGCCGTTCTGGAAATTGGACAGCATATTATTATCATCATCAGACAGGAAAAACTCTATTTTTTCCATCGTGATCTTATCCGCGTCCACGAAATTCGGATTCTTTTCCATCGTGATCAAACTGTTATGCACCCAGCCCGTCACGGTAAACGGCCCGTTGCAGATATAACTATCCGGGGAAGTCGCCCAGCCCTCATCCGATACGACATCCTCACGCACGGGCAGAAACGCCGGGAAAGCTAATAACTCGTTCCAATACGGCACGTCGTTTGTCAGCGTGACTTGCAATGTTTTTTCGTCCAGCGCCTCAACGGCCAGTTTCGCGTCGGGATTGACAAAATTGTCATTGTCGTCCGTCTCCCACATCTCCTCATAGCCTTTGACAAGCTCGAACATATAATTATAATCCGCCGACAGTTCCGTGGAGGCGGCGCGTTGCCACGCGAACGCGAAATCTTGCGCCGTGACATCCTGTCCGTCGGACCATTTTAATCCGTCGCGCAGCGTATAAGTGTAAGTGACGGTTCCGTCCTCGTTTTCCACGCCTTCCGGCAGTTCGACGGCGGCGTCGGGGGCGATCATCAGCGCGTCGCCGCTGTCATCCTGTTCCCACTTCGCCAGACCTTGGAATAAATGCAGAACCAGCGTCGCGCCGTCCACGGATGAGTTTAAAGCCGGATCCATCGTATCCGGCTCGGACGCCAGACACACGGCAATCGAATTGGCGCGGGCGGGCGTCTGGGACGATTCGCCTTCCTCCGTATCCGTGGCCGGAGCGGCGTCAACGGCTGTTGCGGCGCTGTCATCGCCGCCGGACGGCTGATTCCCGCCGCACGCCGCCAGCGATAACATCATGGCAAGCATGAGAACCAACGCAAGAGCTTTTTTCATTTTCATATCCCTTTCATGATATTATTATATTTTCAAACCGCGCGAAATATATTTATCATTATAAAATAAATTATTCGCGCGGATTTGAAGCGTTATTCTATAATTTTTAAAATCATCATCCATTAATCTCAGCCAGTCTGTGACAGGCGGCGAAATGGCCTTTGGATACTTCTTTGAATTCCGGCATTTCCCCGGCGCAGGCGTCCGTGGCGTGCGGACAGCGCGTCCGGAACGGACACCCGGACGGCGCGTTTAACGGGCTGGGTATATCGCCCGTTAAGACAATACGCTTATTGGCGCGCGCGGTTTTCGGGTCCGGCTGGGGTACGGCTGACATGAGCGATTTCGTATACGGATGCAACGGATGATCATAAATCTCGGCGGCGTCGGCAAGTTCCACCATGCGACCCAAGTACATCACGGCGATTCTGTCGCTGATATGCCGGACGACAAGAATATCATGGGCAATAAATAAATAAGTCAAGCCCAATTGCTCCTGCAACTCGTCAAACATATTGATTACTTGCGCCTGAATGGATACGTCCAGCGCCGAAACAGGCTCGTCACATACGATGAAATCCGGATTCAACGCCAACGCCCGCGCGATTCCGATCCGCTGTCTCTGCCCGCC
>CAJOQY010000282.1 GCA_905236835.1 uncultured Oscillibacter sp.
AAATAATTATTATATATTTATTGATTAATAGCGTAATATCAGACGCGAGCCGGGGAAAGTTTCTTTTCCCGGCTTTGCGGGCGTATGGCGGGAGAGTGAGAAAATCATGCCGTTTGGATTTGGATTACAATCCGGGAGCGAATCGCGCGCCGTGGATTGGATCATCGCGGGACTGGGCAATCCGGGCGAGAAATACGCGCGTACAAGGCATAATATGGGTTTCTTGACGGTGGATTTGCTGGCCGAACAGGAGAAAATAAAATTAAATAAAATTAAATTTAAATCAGTTTATAATAAAATTAAATTCGCGGGGGCGAACTGCCTTGTCATGAAGCCGCAGACGTATATGAATTTATCCGGGGAGGCGGTCCGGGAAGCCGCCGGATTTTATCGGGTCCCGGCTGAGAATATATTGATTATTTATGATGATATTTCGCTGCCGGTGGGAAAAATCCGGGTGCGTCCGTCGGGATCAGCCGGAGGGCATAACGGGATTAAAAATATTATATCGCATTTGGGGACACAGGATTTCCCAAGGATCAAAATCGGCACGGGCGCGCCGTCCGGTGGTGATGATTTATTGAACTGGGTAACGGGAGAGCCGTCCATGGCGGATCGGGAAATTTTAATCAAGTCATTTGAACGGGCGATTCGCGCGGCGGAACGCGTGATTGAATCCGGCTGTCAGAAAGCCATGAATGATTTTAACGGCTGAATTTTAAAAAAATTTATAAATTCATAAAAGAGAGCGAAGCGAATATAATATATAAATTTATATATTATATTATTATGATATGATGATAATATAAAAATAAGGCAGTTGTTGATATGGAAGCGTTTTTACGGCGGTTACAGACCGTTCCGGAAATACGGGAGTTGATCAGCCGGATTGATTCGGGCGGATGTCCGGCGGCGATTACGGGTTTGCAGCCGGTACAGCGCGCCTGCGCGGGAAGCGCGGCGGCATATGGCGCCGGGCGTCCGGCTGTTTTTATCTGCGGAAGCGAACGGGAAGCGCGCCAGCTCGCGGCGGATGTCACAAGCCTGACGGGTGAAGAGGCGGTTTATCTGCCGTCGCGGGAATGGGAATCGCGGCCCGGTTCAACAGGTTCGCGGGAATGGGAACAAAGACGGCTCGCGGCGTTCCGGAGCATGATAGATATAAAAAATAATATCAATTCCCGGCGCATGATTGTCACGACGCCGGACGCTTTAATCGCGCGGACCATGCCGCCGGATTTGCTGAAATATTTATCAATCAAATTGGAGACGGGCGGCAGGGCGGATGTCGGGGCGCTGACGGATGATTTGATTTTATCCGGCTATAACCGTTGCGCGGAAGTGGAGGGCGCGGGACAATTCGCCCTGCGGGGCGGCATCCTGGATATATTCACGCCGCAGTTAAAATCCCCCGTGCGCTGTGAGTTTTTCGATGATGAGATTGACTCAATGGGCTTTTTCGATCCGGGTACGCAGAGACGGACGGAAAGCGTCACAGCCGTTGAGATATTGCCCGCGTCGGAGATATTGCCGCGCTGTGCGGCTTACGCGCCGCGAGCGCGATCTCAAACGCGAACGCAAGCGCGACCTCAGGCGCGAGAGACCGGACTGCCTGAAATACTGGAAGAACTGGCCGCGCGCTGTGCGAAAAAGCGTGAAAAACTGGCGGAACAGCTGAGAAAAGACGCGGGGTTATTGCGCGACGGTCTGGACCCGGGCGGCATGGACCGGTATCTTGCCGCGATTTATCCGGAGGAGACTTCCGGCATGGATTATCTTCCCCCGGACGCGGTGATATTTTTATGTGAAAGCGGACGCGTGGAAGAACGGGTTCAGGCGGTTTTGTCCCAGACGCGGCAAGATACGGAAGTTTTGATGGAATCCGAACGGATGGCGGGCGAATACGCGAAATTGCAGTTAAATCTTGATGAATTTGTGGAAAAATTGAAAGATTTTCCCGTGATTATGATGAATTCGCTCCCGACATCGCGTTATTTGATCCGGCCAAAAGGATTATTGAATTTAAACGCCCGGCAGTTAAGCTCTTACGGCGGAAGCGTGGAAACGGCTGTGGCGGATCTGGTTCAGTATCGGGACAGCGGCACGGCTGTTCTGGTATTATGCGCGTCGGATTCCCGTTGCGCGAATTTGCGTGATTTATTGGAAGAACGCGGGATTCCGTCCGTGTTATCCGTCAAACGAGATGACAGTACGCGTGGCGATACAGGGGGGAACGCGCGAAATGATACGCGGGAGAATACGCCGGACGGCGCGCGGGATGAGAGTATGCCGCCGCCGGGAGAGATTAGAATTATCAAAGGCGCGCTGTCAGCCGGGTGTGAATGGCCGTATTTAAAATTAGCCGTCCTGACGGAGGGGCAATTATTGGAAACGCCGCGGCGTATCGGAAAAAATATAAATTTAAACGGCGGCGCGCCGGACGGGGAGAGCGGGCAAACCAAAAAAAGCCTGACAAA
>CAJOQY010000283.1 GCA_905236835.1 uncultured Oscillibacter sp.
CGCAGGATTTTTTCAATCTCATCCCGCGAACGGGCCTCTAAAATCCGTTCCATGTCATCGCGGGATAACAAACCGGTTTCCATCGCCCGGACGCGGGTGGAAATGCCCAGATAATCCGTGTCTTTGATACGTTTAGCCAAGGCGATCCCCCTCCCCGTCAGGATTTTTTCGCGTTCGCGGCCTGATTTGAATTTTCAGACGGGAATAATAATTTCGCCACGTCCCCGGCGGTCTGGTTTTTTTGCAATCTTACCAGCGTCTCAAATGACCCGTTGACTTCCGTGTTTTGATCCCGCAGGACAAACCCGCCGCGGATGTTCGCCGTGTCTTTTGATAATTTTAATTTCATGCCGGTTTTCGCGTTCGCGGCGCCGACGGTCTTTTCGCCGATCGTTTTCCGGTCTTTCGCGTTGAACAAGACTTCCTCCCGGCCCGTGGACGCCGCCTGTGAGATCAAATCCGCCAGCGCGGAAATATATTCTTTCTCCGGCATGGCGCATAATATATCCAGCGCCCGCGTATAAGCCCGCTCCAGCATTTCCTGACGCGCCGCGAGAAGCGTTTTCCGCGCCTCCATATGCGCCATGCTGACAAGACGTTCCTCACGGGCGGCGGCGGCTTTTTCATTCTTTTCCGTCAGCGTTTTCGATTCCGATTCCGCGCGGGCGCGGTAATCGGATAAAACCCGATCCGCCGAGGCGCGGGCGGCGTCCAGACGCCGGTCGATTTCCGTTTGCGTATCGGCCTGAATGCGTCCGGTAATCCGCTCAATTCCATTCATATCGCCAGCGGCCCCCTTTCCGTTTTTTTTAATAATTTTTAATATTAATTATTTAAAATCACGGAATCAGGCGCTGATGTTAATAATCATCAGCATGGACGCCAGCAGGGACAGAATCGCGTAAAATTCAACGGTAATGCAGAGAACCATGCCTTTGGACCAGTCATCCGGCTTTTTGGCCAAAATATTAATCGAACCGGCGGCCACGCGGCCCTGCGCCATCGCGGAGAACAGTCCGCCGAGGGCCATGGGCAGACAGGCGGCGAAGTATTGCATACCCTGCGCGACGGTCAATACGGGGAGCGTACCGGATAATAAGCCCATCCGGAAAATCGCGAAGAACCACACGACAAGGCCATATAATCCCTGTGTGCCGGGAATGACCTGCAAAATCAGCACTTTGCCGAATTTAGACGGGTCTTGGGTCAATAAGCCCGTGCCGGCCTCGCCGGCGATGCCGGTGCCTTTCGCCGAGCCGATGCCCGACAGACACGCGGCCAGTCCCGCGCCGAGCAGCGCCAGAGCCAGACCGCCCCACGCGCCGAACAGAGAACCGGCGGACGCCTGTAATTCCACCTGCGGAAGGATCTCAATCAGTTCTTCCAGAGACATAAGTATTTCCTCCTGTTATTTCGCTTCTGCCTTTTTATATTTTATTAACCCGCGAAATCATGATGATATTATTTATAAAATTATAAAATATAATTTATAAATCGCCCGTGACGCCGCGAGTAATAAAATCATAAATAATAAAACAATCATTTTGCGCGAAGGGACTGACGCCGGGTTTACGCCGCGTTCACATCCACGTCAACGAATTTGGTATTCATGGCCAGCGGCTGGAACGGGCGTCCGCCGTCCTCGTAGAATTTGCCGAAATATTCCAGACATTGCAGACGCAAGTCATGCACATAACAGCCCAATAAATTCAGCGCGAAGTTCAGGCCGTTCCCGGCGACTGAGATAATCAGGAAAAAGATAATATTTCCCGGAATCGCGCCGAGCGTGTTAAATACTTGGGCGATTACGCTTCCGGCCAGCATTAAGGCCATCAGACGCGAATAAGATAAAATATCGCCGAAAAATCCGGTAATATGATTATATAACGACCCGAAGATTCCGGTAATTTTGCCGATGCCGTCCTGTGTGGCAATCGGTCCGGCGATTACCATGGCGATTCCCGCGTATAATACCAGATTTGTGATATTTAACGCCATGCACGCGATACCCGCGAATATGATCCACCATGTGACTTCCTCAAACACGGCGTCCAATATTTGCCCGCGTTTGATTTTCAAATAAAAGCTGACCGCCATGCCGGTAATAATCTGAACCAGTCCCAGACACATGGAGCCGATTAAAATCATCAGCGTGTCATCTAAAGGCGTAAATAACGCGGGCAGCGCGAAATCCCCGCCTGTGGTAATCTTGACGACTTGTGTTAAAAAATCGCCGAAAAATCCGCCGGTAATCGCGCCCATAATAAACGTGCTGATTCCGCATAACGTCATTAAGCCGAACAAATGCCCCATTGTGCCTTTGGGCTTATACTTGCGCGTAATCAATACGCCCGCTAAGATCATCAAAAGCCCGTAGCCCATATCGGCCATCATGATGCCGTAGAATAATATAAAAAACGGCGCCATCAACGGATTGGGATCGACATGATGATAATCCGGCAGGGAATACATTTCCGTGACCATATTTAATGGCCGCGTCAGGAAATTATTTTTTAATTGCACGGGCGGTTTGTCATCCGGTTCGGGGTTTAATATCTCCCACGCGCAGCCGGATTGATTTAAATAATTCTCGACGGCGTCTTGTTTTTCCTCCGGGATCCAGCCCGTGAAATATAAAATCACGCCGTCCGTGAGGAAATTCCCCGCGTCCGATTCCCGCGCGCTTTCCGTGCTTAATCTGTCCGTGTAAACGCGCAAAATCTCCTGATATTTCCCGGAATCAGCCAATTCTTTTAAAATCTCATCCCGCGCCGCGTGATTTTTTGATAAATCATTCTCAATCGCGGCGATATTTTCCGCCGGGGTTCCCGTCGCGCCCTGAAACGACGTAATGCTAAAACTGTACGGACGCAGTAATTCCAGCGCCTTTTCTTCCTCGTCACGATGACAGATCAATAAAGCGCACAAAATCTGCTTGCCGGAGCTGATTTCGATCAGATCCGCCGCCGTATCGCCCAGCGCGTTTGAAATGAAATTCAAATCCATCCCGCCGGGAAAAACAATCAACCGGAACGCCACATGGGCCGTGCCGTCCTGTTCCAGCGGCATATTTAAATTTTCCCACGGGATCAAACCGGCTTTTTTCGATTCCAGACGGCTTTCTTCCGTTTTTAACGCGGCAAGTTCGCGCAATTGCCCGTTGATTTTCTCACTGGCGGCTTCCGCGTTTTTCATGAGTTCGTCGCCGAGAAATTCAGATTCGGATATATTTTTCCGTTCGATAAATAATCCGTCTTTCGCGCCGCCGTACTGCCGCGCCGCGTCCAGAGCCGTCCGCGCCGCGGCCAATTGATTTCTGATTTTCGTCAGGTCCGGCGTTTCGCGTTGTAAAATAACTTCCCCGTCCTGTTCGGGTTCGCTGATTTCCACACAGCCAAGGCGCAACAGGCCGTTTAATAATTCCCCGCGCCGTGACGCCATGGCCATGACCCGCAGTTTTTTCATTTTTACGATTGCCATTCAGCGCTTCACGACCCTTCCGACAATAAACTCGGCGGCCTGTTCCAGATTTTGTTCCGCCGCTTTCCGGAGCGCGTCACTTTCGTTCCGCGCCTCCCGCGCGATATGCTCCGCTTTTTTCGCCGCGCTTTCCTCCGCCTGACGCATTAATTTTTTGCCTTCTTCCGCCGCGCCCGCGCGGATCTGGCGCAAAAGCGCCTGTCCCTCCTCTTCCGCGCCTTCGGTCAGCCGTCTGGCCTCCGCGTCGGCGTCGGATAATCTGATCCGGCTTTCTTCTTCCACTTTCGCCACTTCCTGTATCGCGGTCATCCGCTCTCACCTTCTTTCACGCGTGAATATTTCTATTATAAAAAATATTCGCGCTTTTTGCAAGAGTTTTCTGTCTATCTTCCCATTTTTCTTTCTTTCGCGCCAAACGCGCCAAAACATTTGTCGAAAGAATCTTTTCGGGCGTAAAAATATATAAAAATTATATAAAAAATCCCCCGCGCGGGAAAGCGGGGGATTTTTTAATTATATTTAATATATTTAAATTCAAGATTGATCGAACGCCTCCGGATTCAATCCGGCCAATACGGCGAGGCCGCGCGGGATGAGATCGGCGTCCGTTTTGATTGCATGACGGCACAGAGGGATAATCATCCCGGAAACGCCGCCGGCCGCGATGATCTGAAACGGGTGTCCGCGTTCGGCTTCCAAACGGTCAATCAGACCGTCAATCATGGCGGCGGATCCGTATAGCGCGCCGGAAAGCATACAATCTATCGTGTTTTTGCCGATTAACGGCGGATTAAATTGATTTTTTGAAATTTTATATAAATTGATTTCCGGAAGCTGCGCGGTCCGGGACGCCAGCGCGTCGAGTGAAATCTGCGTACCCGGAAGAATCATGCCGCCAAGATAAAGATCAGGCGGTTCCAGAATATCAATCGTCGTCGCCGTTCCCATATCGATCAAAATCAACGGCGGCTGACAGCAAGATAACGCGCCCGCCGCGAGAATGATTCTGTCCGCGCCTGTTTTTTCGGGCGTATCGACGAGAATATGAAATCCTGTATTTAAATCCGCCCCGGCGATCACGGGCGTTTTGCCGGTTAAATTCAATACCGCGCCGCGTATGGCATCGCACACCGGCGGGACAACGGATGAAATCATACAATATAAATTTTTAAAATTTTCATCTAAAATATGATTTTTTATCAAAACATCCCGGATTTGATCCGCGTACTGACGGGAATTGAATTGATAATCCGTGGGGAAACGCGCCGTGAACAAAACGCGCGTCCCGTCCATCAAGGCAAGCGAAACCGTGGTATTGCCTATATCAAACGCCAGCAGGGGCGATATAATATCACGCGGCACGGGAAAATCCCCGGATGGCGACAGGCGTAAAGCGCAATAACGCTTTGCCGATCACGGATACGAGTACCAGCGCCGCCAGCGCCTCCATGACGCCCGCGCCGGTAACAGTCCCCATAATCATGCCGAACACGGCGGCCATCTCAACCTGACGGGCTTCGGCGTATTGTTGGGCGAATAAAATATAAATACTGCCCATCACGCAGATCGTATTTGTCATGGAACCGGCAAAGCCGACGACAGGAAGCGCGGCCAGTTCGTTGAATTTTAATTTTTTTAATAAAATCCACAGCCAGCCGGACGCGAGGCCGATCAAAATACGGCATCCGACGGCAACCCAGAGCGCTTTCAGCGCGCCGGTCAATCCCGTCGTGGACAGGAACGGCGAAAACGCGAACGAAACCAAGGTCGGCGTGAATGTGTTGCTAATC
>CAJOQY010000284.1 GCA_905236835.1 uncultured Oscillibacter sp.
ATATTTGCGCATGAGATATAAAATCTGCCCGCTTCCGCTCCGTCCCTCATAAGAGGCGATAAAGAAAATTTTATCATGCGTCTCTTTGTCAATGCGCAATCCCAGATTTTTAATCCGTTTTTGATTCATCATGAAAACGCTCTCCAATTCAATTATAATATGGGCTTGATTTTAAGCGTTTTTTATGATAGTATGTGTAAAGTGCGTTAGATTCTAACGCGGAATAAGCGTGTTTTGGAGGGATTCAATATGGAGGACGTGAACTGGAAACGGATGTACACGCGGCTGGCCAACGCGATTTCCGACGCTTTGGACATCATGTCGCCTATCGGGAAAAACGAAAAAAGTTATCGTATCCTGAAACAGGCCCTGCTTGACGCGGAAGAGATGTATATATCCGCCGGTTCGGACGACGATGACGACGAGGAGTAAAAATCGCGAATAATCAAATCCCCCGTTCCGGCTGATTAGCGTCCGGGACGGGGGATATTATATTTTTATCGCGGGAGCCGATTTTATACGCCGGGCGTAACCCGATAGAAAATATCGTTCAATTGGATTGTCAGGCTGTCAAACAGGGAGCATTGAAATTCCGTCACAAGAGCGGCTTTTTCCTGTTCGTTCATGTGCTGGATGATAAAATCCGGATATTGCTGATATATATCCCGCAGGATCAACCGCCCGTTTTCCAGTATATACTGTTCCACAGCCCTGTTGGCCGGGTCGACAATCCAGTATTCCCGGACGCCGTGTTTTTCATATATATCTTTTTTATGACCTCTGTCGTTTTTGCCGGTGCTTGGCGAAAGTACCTCCACAATCAAATCAGGAGTTCCGTGTACGCCGTCCGGCTTTACTTTGTCCGGGTCACAGACGATCATGCCGTCCGGCTGATATTCTTCTTTGTCGTTCTCCAAATAAAGCGCTTCCCGGTCCGGGAAAGGTTCGCATTGTTTGCCTTGTAAATAATTGCTGAAAACGCGGTAAATATTGCCCGATACCCGGTTATGATTGGATGTCGGCGACGCCAGCATAATGAAATTGCCGTTGACAATCTCCGCCGCCGGTTCAATCTGATACGCCAGATTGCTTTCCATAATAGTTATAAATCCGTCCTTCCTGTATCTGTTGGGAGATGGGTTTAAGTTCATGACGGGGATATTATATTTTTATCGCGGGAGCCGATTTTATATTATATTATATTATATTATCTGCGTTTTTTCCCGGTATAACCGGCGCGCGAAGCGGAGGAGGCGTGTCCATAGCGGTAACGGTTGCGGCCCGTGATAACGGAACGGATACCCAGCGCGACGGCGGCCAATAACACGGCCCCGCCCGCGCCCATGACGACCGGACGCTTGACAAATTCCTCGGCGCGGCGTAAAGCCACCATCCATTGGGACGCCTCCGCGCCGTACAGCGCAAGCAGATCGGCCTTGCCATACGTCACGCCTTTATAGCGTAATTCAAGCGTCCCCAGATGTTGTCCGGCCTCGACAGGCGCGGTTAAAATTTCGTCGTCTAATTGGATCATTTTTTCCATGTTGTCGCCGGATAATTTCGCCGGAATCAGGGCTTCAACGGCGTTGGATGAAATCGCCACGATGTGATCCGTTTTAGATAAATCCACGGGGACTTCCTGAATCGGGATTTCCTGTTCTAAAATCGTCGCGTAATGGAAATTATCAAAGCCCCAGTTAAACAAACGCGTTGTCTCGGAGAAACTGCGGACTGTGACGGAGCCGTTGTCTTCCGTGACGCGGTCCGCGCCCATTACGACGCTCAAAACGTGCATCCGTCCGCGCTCGGCGGTGGATACCAGACAATATCCGGCCTCGTTGGTGGAGCCGGTCTTGACGCCGTGCGCCTCCGGATTGATGTATTTATCCCCGTAAGTCCAGCGGGAGCGCAGGGCGTTGGTATTCCATCCGGTGCGCTGTCCGGAGAGATTCGTCGCCGGAATGGTAATATTCACCGTGTCGCAGATTGTCATAAAATCCGGATATTTCATGGCGGCGCGCGTCATAAGGGAGACATCCCACGCCGTTGTATAATGATCATGATTGTGAAATCCGTGCGGATTGACGAAATGGGTATTCTCACAGCCTAATTCTTCGGCTTTGGCGTTCATTGCTTCCACGAACGCGGACACGGAGCCGGAAACGGCCTCGGCAAGCACGTCGGCGGCCTCATTGGCGGATTTGACGAGAAGGCAATATAACAAATTGCGGACCGTCATAATTTCGCCTTCTTTCAAGGCCGGATTCGCCGTACTGCTTCCGGCTGGCACGGTTTGGACAATGCCGCTGGCGGTGATTTCCTGATCCATGGATAATTGTCCGTCGGCGACGGCGTCAAAAACCAGCAAAGCCGTCATGATTTTGGTCAAACTGGCGGGATAGGCCCTTTCATGCTCGTTTTTGCCGTATAATATTTTCCCGTGATCGTTCAGATCGACTAAAAGCGCGGCATGGGCGAGAATATTGGGATCTTCCGGGAGCAGATTGGGTTCTTCGGTTGAAACGGGAGTTTCGTCCGGATTGGTTTCCGGCTGATCCGCCGCGTTTTCGGCGGCGGCCAGCGGGACGAATAACGCGTTTGTCGCCGCGAGCGGTCCGGATGGTCCGGCGTATGGACCGGCGCCCGCGACGGACGGAATCAGGAGCGCGGCGATCAGATAAAGAGCGATTAAAAGAAATTGATTTTTTTTCATATACAGCACCCGCAATTTTATGATATTATGATATACTGTCCGGGGGGAATATGTTTGTCTTTACAGAGTGGAACAGGGTTGACGGAAAATCGCCGGATTTTGAGAAATTTTGAGAGATTCCCCGCTGACGAAAATCAGTATAGCAAAAAAAAACGGAGAGTGCAACCATGAAAAAGAAACAAAACGAAACCAAATTGAAACAAAAACTGACAAAATTTGAATGGATGTTGCTGGGCGTGACGGCATTGTTTTTGATATTCGCGTTTCGTGGCCGGGAGCCTTCTGGTGTAACGGTGTCCGCCCTGCCGTCGGGCGGCGTATCCGGAGCGGACGAGAATCCGGATGTCAGGCCGGAAAGCGATCCAGGAACGGTTGAAAATCCGGAGACCGGGAACGCGGACGCCAATCCGGGGGAGAATCCGGATGACAATCCGGGGGAGAATCCGGAAAGCCCGGATATAAATCAGGATATAAATCAAGATATAAATCAATTGGAAAATATGGAAAATATCGGGAATCCGGAAGAAAGATGGAAGATTAATATTAACACGGCGACGGCGGGCGAATTGGAGGATCTGCCCGGGATTGGTCCCGCGCTGGCGGAAAGAATTATAGAATACCGGACGGAACACGGGAATTTTCAGCGTCCGGAGGACCTGACGGATGTCTCCGGGATCGGACCGGGCAAATTCGCCGCGCTGGCGGATTTGATTACAGTTTAAAGCAAAAGTTACAAACGCGGGGCGGCGGTGTGAATATATGGAAAATATTTCTTGTCAAAGGCGGCGCGGGGATATAAAATATAATATAATTAACGGCGGGAGGCGCGGCGGATGAAGATTCTGGTGGTGGATGATGAGAAAACCCTTGTCAAGGGGATAAAATTTAATCTTGAACATGAAGGCTATGAGGTAGAGTGCGCGTATGACGGCGCGGCGGCGGTGGAATTGGCGCGCGGCAGTTCGTTCGGATTGATTATTTTGGATGTCATGATGCCGGAGATTGACGGCTGGGAAGCGTGTATGCGTATCCGGGAATTTTCCAACGTGCCGATTATTATGCTGACGGCGAAAGGACAGGACGCCGACAAACTGATGGGCTTTGAATGCGGCGCGGATGATTATCTGACAAAGCCGTTTAATTTACTGGAATTAAAAGCGCGGGTCCGGGCGTTATTGCGGCGCGCGGCTGGGGTCCAGCGGGATCAGGGGAAAATATTGACCGTCGGAAATCTGGCGTTGAACACGGAGGAGCGCATTGTCACCCGGGACGGGAACGCGGTGGATCTGACGGCGAAAGAGTATGATTTAATCGCGCTGTTCATGCGCAATCCGCGCCGGGTGTACAGCCGGGAAAATCTCATGAATATTGTCTGGGGATATGATTACATGGGCGATTATCGCACCGTGGACGTACATATTCGGCGGCTGCGTGAGAAATTGGAGGAAAATCCGGCGGAACCGGAGCATATTTGCACCAAATGGGGCGTCG
>CAJOQY010000285.1 GCA_905236835.1 uncultured Oscillibacter sp.
GGAAATCATGAATACGGGCTATTTGATTTTACAGGACGGACAAGTATTCAAAGGGGAATTATTCGGCGCGGATACGGATTCTGTCGGCGAACTGGTGTTTACCACGGGCATGGTCGGCTATATCGAGACGCTGACGGATCCCAGTTACGCCGGACAGATGATTTTGCAGACATATCCGTTAATTGGCAATGTCGGCATGATTCCGGAAGATTTCGAGGGGCCGTGCGCGGCGGCGGGCTATATCGTCCGGGAACATTGCCAAACGCCGTCGAATTTCCGGGCCGGTGAGACCGTGGACGCGTTTTTAAAATCTCACGGCATACCGGGCCTTTGCGGCGTCGATACCCGGCGGTTGACGAGAATCATCCGGGAAAAGGGCGTGTTAAACGCGGAAATCCGCCGGGATATGCCGGATGATTTGCCGCGGGAACTGGAAAAATTAAAAAAATATCATATAACAGGCATGGTTGGAAAATATACCTGTCAGGAGATATGCGATTATCCGGCGAACGGGGAAACGCGTTATCATGTCGCGCTGATTGATTACGGCGCGAAGAGAAATATACACAGGGAATTGCAAAAACGCGGCTGTCATGTCACGGCGTATCCGGCGGATATGACGGCGGAGGAAATATTAAATTCGCGTCCCGACGGCGTCATGTTGTCCAACGGGCCGGGAGACCCGGAAGAATGCGTATATCAAATCGGGGAAATTAAAAAACTGCTGGGAAAAATCCCGTTGTTTGGGATTTGCCTTGGCCATCAGTTGACGGCGCTGGCCGCCGGGGGAAAGACGTATAAATTAAAATACGGCCATCGCGGGGCGAACCAGCCGGTAAAAGAAGCGTCAAAGCCGGAACATCAGGCCGGTTATCGGACGTATATCACGAGCCAGAATCACGGCTACGCGGTGGATTCAGACAGCGTTCCGGGCGCGGAAATCGCCTTTGTAAACGCCAATGATCATACCTGCGAGGGCTTGAATTATCCGGATTTGAACGCGTTTACCGTCCAGTTTCATCCGGAGGCGAGCGGCGGGCCGCTGGATACGTCGTTTTTGTTCGAGAAATTTTTAAATCTCATGGAAGATTATAAAAAAAATAATATAAATAATAAAATCAAGAAAGGCGGTGAATGATCATGCCGCTGGATAATACTATTCGCAAAGTATTAATGATCGGCTCCGGGCCGATTGTAATCGGACAGGCGGCGGAATTTGACTACGCCGGAACGCAGGCCTGCCGGGTTCTGAAACAGGCGGGCGTTCGGGTCGTGCTGTGCAATTCCAATCCGGCGACGATTATGACGGATCAGGCGATGGCGGACGCGATTTATTTGGAGCCGCTGACCGTCGAGACGATGAAGAGAATTATATTAAAAGAACGTCCGGACAGTTTATTGGCCGGATTGGGCGGCCAGACGGGCTTAACGCTTGCCATGAAATTGGATCGCGAGGGATTTTTAAAATCCCACGGCGTGAGATTGTTAGGCACAAATGGCGAGGCGATTTCCAAGGCGGAAGATCGGGAGTTATTCAAAGAAGCCATGGAGGAAATCGGACAGCCGGTAATCGCGTCGGATATTGCGGAAACCGTGGAGGACGCGTTAAAAGTCGCGGAAAAGATTGGCTATCCCGTGATTGTGCGTCCGGCGTTCACGCTGGGCGGGACCGGCGGCGGCGCGGCGGATAATGAATCGGATTTGCGCCGTATCGCCCGCAATGGATTAGACGCGTCGCCTATTAGACAGGTCTTGATTGAAAAAGCCATTTTCGGATGGAAAGAAATCGAATTTGAAACCATGCGGGACATGATCGGCAACGTGATTGCGATATGTTCTATGGAGAACGTGGACCCGGTGGGCGTTCATACGGGCGATTCGATTGTCGTCGCGCCCGCGCAGACGCTGGCCAATCGGGAATATCAAATGTTACGTTCCGCCGCGCTGGATATTATCACGCATTTAGGCATTGTCGGCGGATGCAACGTGCAGTTCGCTTTGAAGCCGGACAGTTTTGAATATGCCGTGATAGAAGTCAATCCGCGGGTGTCGCGTTCGTCGGCGCTGGCGTCGAAGGCGACGGGGTATCCGATCGCGAAAATGACAACGAAACTGGCGCTGGGCTATACGCTGGATGAGTTGAAAAATGATATTACCGGCAAAACCTGCGCTTGTTTCGAGCCGACGGTGGATTATATTGTCGTCAAAATGCCCAAATGGCCGTTTGACAAATTCGCGGACGCGTCCCGGACAATCGGAACGCAGATGAAAGCGACGGGCGAAGTGATGTCCATCGCGCCGTCGTTTGAAATGGCGCTGATGAAAGCGATACGCGGCGCGGAAATCGGCATGGATACGCTGAATAAAAAACCGGATGAGAAAGATCAGCGTATCTCGATTTTAGAGCGTCTGAAACGCGTGGACGATCACAGGCTGTTCACGATATTCGAGGCGTTGAAATCCGGGGTTTCCGTGGAAGAGATTAATAAAATCACGACGATTGATCCATGGTTTTTGTATAAAATCAAAAATCTGGCGGATTTTGAGGAAGTTTTAAAGCGCGACGGCCTGACGGATGAATTATATCAGGAGGGCAAGCGCTTAGGCTATCCGGATGAGACGTTATTTAGATTATCAACGAAACCGGGAGAACAAATCGCGTTACCGCCATTCGCGGCGCGCAAAGCGGTTTATAAAATGGTCGATACCTGCGGCGCGGAATTCGACGCCGAAACGCCGTATTTTTACTCGACATTTGATCACGAATGCGAGGCGCGGAGTTTCCCCAGATCGGGCAAGCCGGTTATCATGGTATTAGGCTCCGGGCCGATTAGAATCGGACAGGGGATTGAATTTGATTATTCGTCCGTGCATTGCGTCTGGACGCTGAAAGACTTGGGCTATGATGTCGTGATTGTGAATAATAACCCGGAGACGGTATCAACGGATTATGACACGGCGGATAGATTATATTTTGAGCCTTTATATCCGGAAGACGTGATGAATATTATCGAAGTTGAAAAGCCTGTCGGCGTGGTGGTCGCGTTCGGCGGACAGACGGCGATTAGATTGGCGAAATTTCTGGATAGTCAGGGGATTAAAATATTAGGCACGTCGGCGGAGTCGATTGATATGGCGGAGGATCGGGAGCGATTCGACGCGCTGCTGGAGAAATTTGAAATCAAGCGTCCGCGCGGGATGGCGGTCATGGGCATGGACGCGGCGTTAAAAGCCGCCAATGATCTTGGCTATCCGGTATTATTGCGCCCGTCGTATGTCATCGGCGGACAAAATATGGTAATCGCGCACAATGACACGGATGTTCGGACGTATATGGAGATTATTTTGTCCGGCAAGATTGAAAATCCGGTTCTGGTGGATCAGTATTTGATGGGCAAAGAACTGGAAGTGGATGTGATCTCAGACGGGACGGACGTGTTAATCCCCGGCGTCATGCAGCATATTGAGCGGACCGGCGTACACAGCGGGGACTCGATTGCTGTTTATCCGCCGTTTTCGATCCGGGATCGGATGTTAAAGACGATCATTGAGTGTTCGGAAAAGCTGGCGTTGTCGCTTGGGACGCGCGGTTTAATTAATATCCAGTTTTTGATTTATCACGGGGAATTATATGTAATCGAAGTCAATCCCAGAGCGTCGCGGACAGTGCCGTATATCTCGAAAGTGACGGGCGTCCCGATGGTGGATTTGGCTACCCGCGTCATGATCGGACAGCCTTTGGCGTCATTGGGATATGGCACGGGATTATATCGCCAGCCGCCTTATGTCGCCGTGAAAGTCCCGGTGTTTTCGTTTGAGAAAATCCCGTCCGCCAACGCCGCGTTGTCGCCGGAAATGAAATCGACGGGCGAGGTCTTGGGGCTTGGGAAGAATATGCGGGAGGCGTTGTTCAAGGGCCTGTTGTCCGCCGGATATAAAATCGAAAAGCACACGCGGGGCGGCGTTTTGATTTCGGTGAATAAGCGCGATCAGCCGGAGATCGTCAATATCGCGCGCAAATTAGATGATTTAGGCTTTAGATTATACGCCACGGACGGCACGGCGCGGGAAATCTCCCGGCTTGGAACGGACGTTGAAATCGTCGGCAAACTGGGACAGGACAGCCGCGTATTTCAAATGCTGGAGGACGGCGTGATAGATTATGTGGTTTTAACCGGTTCGACCGCGCCGGAATATATCAAAGATTTTATCAGATTAAACCGGCGCTGTATTCAATTGGGGATTCCGTGCCTGACATCACTTGATACGGCGAACGCGCTGACGGATATTCTGGCTTCCAGATACACGCAGGGCAACACGGAATTGATTGATATATGCCGCTTACGCCGCAAACGGGAAAAATTGAAATTCGCCAAAATGGAAACCTGCGGCAATGATTATATTTTCTTGGAAAATTTCCACGGGGAAATTACCTGTCCGGAGTCTTTATGCGTATCGTTCTGTGATCGGCATTACGGCATAGGCGCGGATGGCATTATTTTAATGGAATCGTCCGGCAAGGCCGACGCGAAAATGAGAATGTTCAATTCAGACGGAAGCGAAGGCGCGATGGCCGGCAACGCGTTACGCTGTATGGCGAAATATTTATATGACAACGATCTGTCGCGCGGCGATCTGGTGGATATAGAGACGGCGGGCGGCGTGAAACGCGTCAAACTGCATATTATCAACGGCAAAGCGTCCTCGGCGAGCGTGGACATGGGTCAGGCGTTGTTCGATATGCCGCCGCGCTATATTGACCGCCGCGCGCTGGGGCTGGATCGGCAAGAAAAATATCAAGAAAAATATCAAGGGCATAACGTGATAATTGACTATCCGGCGGAAATCGGCGGGGAAAATTATCATATTACCTGTGTGGACATGGGGAATCCGCATTGCGTGGTATTCCGTGAACGCGTGGACAGCGTGGATGTGGCGAATATCGGCCCGAAATTTGAATACGCGCCGTATTTCCCGGATCGAATGAATACGGAATTCATACGGGTCGTTAATCCCAATACGATAAAAATGCGCGTTTGGGAGCGCGGAAGCGGCGAAACGATGGCCTGCGGTACGGGCGCGTGCGCGGCGGTA
>CAJOQY010000286.1 GCA_905236835.1 uncultured Oscillibacter sp.
AGCGGACGACGCGGACGCGGAAGAAGCCGACGACGAGAGCGCGGACGCCGACGACGTGACGGATTCAGATTCAAACGCGGATGAAAACGCGGACGAAAGCGCGAGTGAAAACGCGGACGCGGAAGAAGCCGACGACGAAAACGCGGATGAAAACGAAACGGAGACCGGCGGCGTAGTGGAAGCGGATCGCTCTAACAGCGGCGCGAACCAGTCTGACGAGGAAACGACGGCTGTCCCGGCGGATGAAGCGGACGAAAACGCGGATGAAGCGGATAACGCGGACGAAAGCGCGAATGAAAACGCGGACGCGGAAGAAGCCGACGACGAGAGCGCGGACGCCGACGCCGACGCGGATTCAGATTCAGACGCGGAAGAAGCCGGCGACGCGGACGCCGAGGCGGAAGAAGCCGACGACGAGAGCGCGGACGCCGAGACGGAAGAAACGCGTGACAACCCGTATCGGGACGAGGCTCTGGAAAAGGCGGACGCGATGCTGGCCAGACTGCGCCGCCATAACGGAAATGATCTGGAAGCGATCAGCGAAGATGTCAGCGACGCCGTTTATAACGCCGATGACAAAGCGAGCTATGAAAATACCGGCTATACCAGTCAGGTATTGGCCGACTGGCTGTTCGATGAGGACCGGGAAGCCGGTGACACGGATTTGCTGGAGGACGGCGATATATTCTATGTCGTGGTATTCCATGAGCGTTTCCGGGATGAGGAAAAAACGGTGAAAATCCGGCATATTTTGATCACGCCGGAAGAGGTCGAGGAAGAGGAAACGGCGGACGACGAGGAACTGACGGAAGAGGAACAGGCCGAGCGCGACGCCGCGCGTGAGGCGGCGGAAGAGGCGGCCAAGGAAACCGCGAAAGAAAAAGCGGATGAAATTTATCAGGAGTGGAAAGACGGCGACGCCACGGAAGAATCCTTCGCGGCGCTTGCCAAAGAGTACACGGACGACAGCAACGGGGATCAGGGCGGCTTATATGAGCGCGTCTATGACGGCCAGATGGTAACGGAATTCAATGACTGGTGCTTTGATCCGGATCGGAAACCCGGCGACACGGATATTGTGGAGACGACATACGGGTATCATGTTATGTATTATGTCGGCGACGATCTGCCGCGCTGGGAAGCGCAGGTATTTGATGATCTGAAATCAGAGGATTATAGCAACTGGGCGGAGAGCCTGAGCGCGGACGCGGTGATTACGCGTCATGATTTCGGAATGCGTTTTGTCTGATTCGCATATGATTTGATACGCGCCCCCCTTGTAAAAAAGGGGGGCCATAGCGTAAATATATAAAATATATATGAAATTGGCGAAGAAAATGATTGACGGATATATTTTCGTCTGATAAAATATGATGAATGGCAACGGACAGCGAATTGAGTTTGATTGGATTTTATTTTTAAGTGAGGGAAAGAAGGAAGGATATGTATCGAATTGTAAGAAAAGAGGAACTGCGGCCCACGGTGACGCTGTATGAAATCGAGGCGCCTCTGGTTTCCAAAAAGGCCAAGCCCGGACAGTTTATTATTTTGCGCACGGATGAGGGCGGCGAACGGATTCCCATCACGATTAACAGTTATGATCCGGAAAAAGGGACGGTAACGATTATTGTCCAGACGGCGGGCGCGACGACGGAAAAATTAAAAGCCATGAACGCGGGCGATTATTTACAAGATTTCGTCGGTCCGCTCGGACGCGCCAGCGAGACGGAAGGCAAAAAGAAAGTCTGCGTCGTCGGCGGCGGCGTGGGCTGCGCCATCGCGTATCCGGTGTTGAAAGCGTTTCATGACGCCGGGGCGGAAGTCCATGCCGTGGTGGGATTTAAAAATAAAGATCTGGTGATTCTGGAAGATGATTTCCGGAACGCGTCGGATGTTTTAAAAATCTGCACGGATGACGGGTCTTACGGTGAAAAAGGCGTCGTGACAGGTCCGCTGGAAGAATTGATTAAACAAAGTATCGCGGAGAATCAGCCCTATGACGAGATTTTCGCAGTCGGGCCGATGATTATGATGAAATTCGTGTGCAAAACCACGGAGCCTTACGGCGTCCCGACAACGGTTTCCATGAGTCCCATCATGGTGGACGGCACGGGTATGTGCGGCTGCTGCAGACTGAATGTCGGCGGCGAGATGAAATTCGCCTGCGTGGACGGCCCGGATTTTGACGGTCATAAAGTGGATTGGGATTTGTCCGTCAAGCGCGCCGGGATGTATCGTGAATGGGAATTGAAAAAGCATGAGGAAACCTGCAATCTTCTGAATATGAAAGCGGAGGCGTGATTATGGCTGAAAAACCGAATATGCGGCTGGATAAAAATCCGATGCCGTCTCAGGAACCGGATGTCCGGAATAAAAATTTCAACGAAGTCGCGCTGGGCTATACGGAAGAACTGGCGCTGGATGAGGCCAAACGCTGTTTGAATTGCAAGAATAAGCCTTGTATGCAGGGCTGTCCCGTCATGGTACACATTCCGGATTTTATTCAGGAAATCAAGGCGGGGGATTACGAAAAAGCGTATCAGATTATCGCGGCGACATCGGCTTTACCGGCGGTGTGCGGGCGCGTGTGTCCGCAGGAGAGTCAGTGCGAAAAATACTGTGTGCGGGGCAAAAAGGGCGATCCGGTCGGGATTGGCCGTTTGGAGCGTTTCGCGGCGGACTGGCATAATACGAACGCGAAAGCCGCGCCGGAAAAACCGGAATCGAACGGGCATCGCGTGGCGGTCATCGGATCCGGACCGGCGGGCCTGACCTGCGCGGGCGATCTGGCGCGCTTGGGCTATGAAGTCACGGTATTTGAGGCGCTGCATCTGGCGGGCGGCGTGCTGGTATACGGCATTCCGGAATTTCGTCTGCCGAAGTCTATCGTACAGAAAGAAGTGGACGGATTAAAGGCCTTGGGCGTTGAGATTTCCACGGATACGGTAGTAGGCCGGACGATTACGGTGGATGAATTGATGTCCGAACAGGGCTTTGAGGCGGTATTTATCGGCTCCGGCGCGGGACTGCCGATGTTTATGAAGATTCCCGGCGTGAATTATAAAGGCGTCTTGTCGGCGAATGAGTTTTTGACGCGGATTAATCTGATGAAAGCGTATCTGCCGGGTTCCGATACGCCGATTGTGCATCCGAAGAAAGTCGCGGTTGTCGGCGGCGGCAACGTGGCGATGGACGCGGCGCGCTGCGCGAAGCGTCTGGGCGCGGAAGTATATATTGTCTACCGGCGCGGCATGGAGGAACTGCCCGCCCGGAAAGAGGAAGTCGAACACGCCGAGGAAGAGGGAATTATATTTAAAACGCTCTGCAATCCGGTTGAAATCTTGGCCGATTCGGATGACAATGTGACGCAAGTGCGCTGCATTAAAATGGAACTGGGCGAGCCGGACGCGTCCGGACGCCGTCGGCCCGTCGAGATTCCCGGAAGCGAATTTGAAATTGACGTGGACTGCGTCATTATGGCGCTGGGGACCAGTCCCAATCCGCTGATCAAATCCACAACGGCGGGTTTGGAGATTAATAAAAAAGGCGGCATTGTCGTCAATGAGGATGGGCTGACCAGCCGGGAGAATGTGTACGCGGGCGGCGACGCCGTAACCGGCGCGGCCACAGTCATTCTGGCGATGGGCGCGGGCAAAACCGCCGCGAAAGCCCATCACGAGGCCCTGTCCGGGAAATAAGATAAAAAATATTTAAAATAATATTTCAATTCGCCGCCTCCCGTGTTCCGATACGCGGGAGGCGTGTCTGTTTGGCTGATCAGGAAACCGGATGATGATAATATGATATAATATAATATATTGTGATACGCGGAAAGGGGCCGTGATAAAATATGGCGAATCGGATTACACGTCTGGGCGGATTGTTGGCGGCGTATCAGCGGCGCGATCCGGCGGCGCGGAGCAAATTGGAAGTGTTATTGCTTTATCAGGGAGTACACGCGATTTTATGGCATCGGCTGGCGCATTGGCTTTATCTTCATCGTTTTCGGTTTCTGGCGCGGTTGGTTTCACAGTGGAGCCGGTTCTGGACCGGGATTGAAATTCACCCCGGCGCGAAAATCGGCCATAGATTGGTGATTGACCATGGAATGGGCGTTGTGATCGGCGAGACGGCGGAAATCGGCGATGACTGCTTGATCTATCAGGGCGTGACGCTGGGAGGGACCGGAAAAGAACAGGGCAAACGCCATCCGACATTGGGAGATAATGTCTTGGTCGGATCCGGGGCGAAGATATTAGGCCCGTTTCGGGTGGGGGACAATGCCCGTATCGCGTCCGGGGCGGTGGTCCTGCGCGAGGTCCCGGAGAACTGCACGGCGGTCGGCGTCCCGGCGCAGATCGTGCGGCGGTCGGGAAAGCCGGTTTATTTCGCGGACGACGTGGATCACACCAGCGTCAGCAATCCGACATTGGAGCGTATCGCGGCGCTGGCGGGGCGCGTCGCCGAATTGGAAAAAAAACTGGATATGTATAAAAATCCCGTTCATACGGTGGATGAATACGACGATTATGTGATATAAAGAAAAATTGACGCGGGAATGAAGGGAAAAAACGTCGGGGGAAATAATAATAATATAATTCTAACAGCGGTTATGATCAGAAAGTGATTGTTTTTTTCAGGCGGGCATGATATAATATCACGCGGAAGCGGAATTGAGACAGGTGGTGAAAGCCGATGAAAAAAAATCAGAACAAGCCGGAACAAAACGCGGGAGTTCCGGAAAGCGGCGAACAAACGGCGGAAAGCGGCGCGCGGGCATACGGACGCGCTCCCGCCCCCAGAGCGCCGGAACTGAACGCGAAAGCGCCGGAAGCGCGCGTGGAGCCGCATAATATTGACCCGGAAAAAGCGCTTGCCCACGCCGAACGGCGCGCGGCGAGACAGGTTCAGGACGAGGAATTGGCCGCGCTGGCCAATCTGGCGTTGATTCGCAGCGGCATGATCGGCGGACGCCGGGACCGTCTGCGGGATGATTTCGGCGCGGAGCGTCCGCGCAATCTCTCCAATGAGGAATGGCGTCAGGAACTTCAACGCATTATCGACGAGGCGGAGCGGTAGCGATATGAATTTTAAATAAAAATATGGCTGTAATATAAAATAAATATATTAAATTTACAAGGAGGATATATTCTATGACGGAAAATAAGGCATATAAAGTCACGATAGACGGCAATACATACGCGTGTCAGGCCGGGACGCCCTACGCTGACATTGTGCGTGATGTCCAGCCGGATTATGAGCATGATATATTGCTTGTCAACCGGGGCGGCAAGCTCCGGGAACTGCACCGGGTTTTGAATCGCGACTGCGCGCTGTCCATGATAACCGCGACCGACAAGCCGGGTTATCAGTCTTATAAACGAAGCGCGTTGTTTTTGTTGTTAAAAGCCTTTCATGACGTGGCGGGGCGTGAGAATGTCAAACGCGTGATCGTTGAGTTTTCTCTGTCAAACGCGCTGTTTTTGCGCGCGCGGGGTTCGTTTACGCTGGATGAGGCGTTTCTGCGCAAGGTGGAGGACCGGATGTGGGAACTTGTGCGGGCGAAACTGCCTATTGTAAAACGAACCATCAGCACGGATGACGCGATTGACTTGTTTCACCGTGAAAACATGGAGGACAAGGCGCGGTTATTTAAATTTCGCATTGATTCCCGCGTGAATATTTATCAGCTTGCCGGATTCACGGATTATTTTTACGGCTATATGGTCCCGGATACGAGTTATATGAAAATTTTCGCGCTGGAATTGTACGAGGACGGATTTTTACTGCGCCTGCCGTCACAGGACAATCCGGAATCGCTGGGGGCATTCAAGCCGTCCCGGAAATTGTTCCAGACGCTTCATGACGACACCGGTTATCACCGGGATTTGGGCGTCGGCAATGTGGGGGAATTAAATGATTTAATCGCGCACGGAGACTCGTCGGATTTGATTTTATCACAGGAAGCCATTATGGAAAAGCGGATCGGGGATCTGGCGGAACAGATCGCCAAGCGCCGCGATGTCAGATTTGTGATGATCGCCGGGCCGTCGTCGTCGGGGAAAACGACGTTTTCACATCGGCTGTGTACCCAGCTCCGCGCCTGCGGGATGAAACCGCATCCAATCGCCACGGATAATTATTTTGTCAATCGCGACAAAACGCCGCGCGACGAGAACGGCAATTATGATTTCGAGGGCCTTGGCGCCATGGATGTGGATCAGTTAAATAAAGACATGACGCGCTTGTTACAAGGCGAAACGGTGGAAATGCCGCGCTATAATTTCAAAAAGGGTATGCGCGAATATAACGGCGATTATCTGACGCTCGGCGGGCGGGATATTCTTGTCATTGAGGGGATTCACTGCTTAAATGACGCGCTGTCTTATTCGCTCCCCAGAGAAAGCAAATTTAAAATCTATATCAGCTGTCTGACGACGCTGAATATTGACGATCATAACCGGATTTCCACGACGGACGCCCGTCTGATCCGGCGCATTGAACGCGACGCCCGCACGCGCGGCCATAACGCGGAAGCGACGATCCGGATGTGGCCAAGCGTCCGGCGCGGGGAGGAAAAAAATATTTTCCCGTTTCAGGACAGCGCGGATGTGATTTTCAATTCCGCTTTGTTATACGAAACCGCTTTGCTGAAACCCTATGTCGAGCCGTTGTTGTTTAATATTTCCCGCGACAGCGATGAATATATCGAGGCCAAGAGATTATTAAAATTTTTAAATTATTTCCTGCCCCTGCCGGATGATGTCGTCCCGAAATCGTCACTGATCCGGGAATTCATCGGCGGCGGATGCTATCAGATATAATATTTACGCCAATCAAGAGTTGAAACCGAAATATGATTGATTTAACAGAACCTC
>CAJOQY010000287.1 GCA_905236835.1 uncultured Oscillibacter sp.
GCGCTGTCCGTCGCGGCAATCATGCCGTCCATATCGCCGGATTGTTCCGCGCCTGTATCTGGATCCGCCGTGGTTGCCGTATCCGTCATATCTGACGCCGGAGCCGCATCCGGCATATCTGACGCCGTATCGGATACGCTGTCGGGTTGATTCGCGCCGGGTTCGTCCGCGTCGGATATATTTCCGCTTTCATTCTGCGGGATGACCGGTTCCCAGTAGCCTTCCTGACTGATCGCGGCCCATTCCTCATCGGAAATTGGCGCTTCGGGGATCGCGGTTCCGATCTGTTCGCGTTCGGACTCCGCGGTATCCGGGGCGGGAACGCCGTCCGGATTGAACGCGCCGGAAAAGCCGTCAATCATATCAGCCATATCAGCCGGGACGCCGTTATCCGTCCCGTTTTCCGGCGCGGCGTTTTCAGAAAGCGTCATGCCGTTTAATTCGCCGTTGTCCGGGTTGACGGCTGTCGTCGCCGCGTCCTCCGGCGCGCCGGATTGCGCGTCCGGATTGATTTCCGGATTGGATTCTGAATCGGGATCAGGATTTAATTCCGGATTGGAATTGGAATCGGAATCGGAATTTTGCGGGACTTCCGCGTATAACGGAATCCGCGCGCTGTCCGCGCCGTCGCCGACGGTGAATGCGCTTTCGATCAGCGTCTTTTCCGCGCCGGACAGGTCCGCCGCCCGGACGGTATAAATATAATCTCCCGGCGCGAGTTGATGGAATTTCAGCGTCTGATTGACGCCGTCCGATTCCAGATTATAACGTCCGCTGTTCCAGCTTTGTTCGTGGGATTGAATCATGTTCCCGTTTGTATCGTGGATAAAGGCCGAAACGCGGATAATTTTCGCGTCGGAGCGGATAACGCCGCGCAGGTCAACGACAGAGCCGGTTTCCATGATCTCCGGCGGGAACGTCTCGCCGATGATGGATAATATAAACGACTCGTTGGCGTTGCCGTATTTGGTCCAGTAAGTAAGATAGGCTGTTTCGGCGCGGCCTGTATAATATCTTTCGGCGCAGCGCTCGAAATAACGCGCCCAGTTATATCCGGCCTCATACGCGCCGTTGCCCGTGTCAGATACGCTCCGGACCCGGTAAAACGCGGCGCGTTCTCTTGTGGTTAATTCATATTGCAAATATTGCAACTGCCCGCCCAGAGACGCGGCGTCATATCCGTGCTGTTCGCAATAATTTTGCAGGGCAAGCAGTCTCCCGGCGTTCCACTGGCAGATGCCGTAACTGATCCGTCCGTCGGCTTCGATAAAAACCGCCCGCGGGTTGAAGCCGGACTCGTGCTGGATATTGGCGAGAATCCCGCACGCGGCGGCGGTATTCACGCCCAGCACTTCCCGCGCGAAACTGTAAACGCGTTCGGCGTTTTCTCTGGCGTTGAACGGCGCGTCGCCGCCTGATACGGCGTTGTCAATCACGACCCAGCGGTTTTCCTCCGTTTCCTCTTCTTCCGTGAAAGCGTAGATAATATCATCATGCAAAATGAATTGAATCTGATTCGCGCTTGTTCCGGCGCGTATAAAATCGCGGCGCGAACGCGATTCCAGTTCTTCCATACGCATTCCCGCGCTGGAAAGCTGGAAAATCCGGTCATGGTTTAAAATCGCGCGGATCATGGATTCCGTTCTGCCGTTTTCCCGTGAGAGCCGGATCCGTTCCCAGCGTTCGCCCGCCGTGGATAATAATCTGACCCGATCCGGGATCGGCGGCGCGGTTGGGAGTTCATTTCCGCTTTCCGGAAGCGCGTCAAAATTCAAATCCGTTTCCGGCGCGTTTTCCCCCGGGGAATCCGGATGAATTTCCTCCGGAATGGCCATGACGGGCGGTTTCGCCATGGGGACCGCCAGACTTAATATCATCGCCAGCAGAAGCGCGGGGAAAATATTCCGGACCCGTTCCGCCAGTTCCTGACTGATCAAATGCCGTTTGAACCGGCGGACCGGCGGATGATTTTTATTTTTTTGATTCTTTTGATTCGCGTTCAAAATCAATCCCTCCTGTCGCGCCTTTGATTGTACGCCGTATCACGCCAACTTGCAAGAGGGTTTTCAAAAAATTTATAAATTTTAAAATTTCCCGGCGCGCTGTCAAATCCGATTTTCGCCGCATAGACTGTCATGCAGCGAAGGAGGAAAGAGACATGGCTTATTCCGACCGGGAGTTGCTGGCGCGTCTGATCCAGTGCGAGGCGGGCGGCGAGGGCGAAACGGGAATGAAAGCCGTCGCGGGCGTTGTCATGAACCGCGTCAACGCCCGAGGCGGCGAATATGCCCGTTACGGTCAGGGCAGTATCCGCCGGATTATTTTCCAGCCGTATCAGTTTGTCTGCGCCAGCGAGACGGAAGGCGGCGTATATAACCCGCAGAATATTTACAACATGAGGCCGGAGCGGATTCATTATGATATAGCCGACTGGGCGATTGCCGGGAATCGGATCAACGAAGTCGCGGAATCGTTATGGTTTTATAATCCATTCGGACCCGTCTGCCGTTCGTTTTTCCCGTCCGACGTTGGTTACTGGCAGACCCGTATCGGCGATCACTGTTTTTATAATCCGACCAACGCTTATTACAGAACCTGACGGACGTTCAATCATGAGGACATGATTTTGATTTAAATTTTTATATCTTAGATTAAATAAAATAAATTTGATATTAAAATATGCAGAGGTGTTTTGATAATGGCGAATCGAAATATTAATACTTATCCCGCGGTTCGGGGCGGGACGCGGCGCGCGGACTGGTCATCGGAGATTACCCGCCCGGACGCCGACAATGTCCGCGCCGCCGTGGATACGGGGATCGGCGGGATGGCGCGCGAAACGCGGGACAGCGGCGCGCGGGATACGCGGGAGATACGCGGCGCGTCGGCGCTGGCGGAGCCGGTCCCGCTTGGAACGGCTGTCGCGGCGGGCGCGTTCAACGGCTTTTTCGACGGCAACGGCGCGCATACAAACGGCAATCAAAATCACAATGGCAACGGCAATATGAACGGAAATAGCAACGGCAACGGCAATATGAACGGAAATAGCAACGGCAACGGCAATATGAACGGAAATAGCAACGGTAACGGCAATATGAACGGAAATAGCAATGGCAACGGCGCGCATACAAACGGCAACAGCAATATGAACGGCGGATATATGAACGGCAATATGGATGAGATCGGGTCGGAGATTGAAAACAATCTGCCGCCGGATATTATCGAGGATCCCACAACGCTGGAAGAAGTCTACCGGGGTTCCATGAAAGCGCTGTTAATGCGCAATATCGGCAATTATGTCGTGGCGACGTTTTTGATCGGCACGCAGGGGACAGTTTCATGGGAAGGTATCTTGTATGACGTGGGAAACGATTATGTCGCGATCTATCAGACGGGGCGTGATCAATATATCGTCAGTGATTTATATTCGTTAAAATATGTGGAATTTTACGACACGCGGCGGCGGGCCATGTGCGATGAGTTAATCGCCGCGAGCGAGGCGCGAAATTGAAAGAAAATATCTGATTGATGATAAAAATATAAAACGCCGGTTTCGCTTTTGAAGTCAAAGGCGGGAGCGGCGTTTTGAAGCGTCGTCGTTTCTGTCATGATTCCGGTTGGACGCGCATAGATTGGAAGAAAAAGCGGAAAGGACGGGCGCTCTATGAGAGTACGGACAGCGGCGGAAGCAATCGCGCGGCAGGAACGGAAAAAGCGACTCGCGAAAGAACGGGAACGCCTGCGGAAACGCAACGCGCGAAAATACGGGATTTATCAAGAAATTTATGGCGATGATGGCGGGGATTACCGGCAGTTGTTCCGGTTTGTCGTTTGCGCGGCGGCGTTTGTGATTCTGGTCGGGGCGAAACTGTTTTCCGGCGATCACGCCGCGCCGCTGCGGGCGAAATTATCGGAAGCCATGGGACGCAATATGGACGTGCAAGAGGTGTTTTCCGCCGTGGGGGAACGGTTCGCGGGCGACAGCGACGCGGCGGAGCGGATTTATCAGGCGGTATTTCACCCGGAAGAGATGCCGGATGAAATATTTGACGGAACAGCGGAAAACGCCGACGGATCAGAAGATTCACGGGAGTTTTTGAATATATCTGATTCAGGCATGGATATTGCGGACGCCGTGATTCCGCATCAGTGGACGGGCCGTCTGCGGGACGGAATGGCGTTGGAGACGCTGAGAGAATCCGGCGCGGGCGTTGAGATACCGGCGACAGGCGTCGTCCCCGAAGCGTCGGAAGCGAAGGCCGGCGGCGGTCAAAACGGGGGAACGGATTTCAATCAAAATGGCGATACGCCGGAATCAAACGGCAATCAGGGCGGCGCGGCGGCGGCAACGGATACTGAAGGCGGCAATCAGGGCGGCGCGGCGGACGAAAATTCAGAGAATCCGGATGATAACGGCATGATGATATATACGGGCGAGAATCTGCCGGAACGCGTCATGATGGAACAGGTTATTTTAAACTGGGATTATATCAGTCCCGTATCGGGCGTGTTGACATCGCCGTTTGGGTATCGTTATCATCCGATGGAAGGCGGGCAGAGATTTCATTACGGCGTCGATCTGGCGGCGGACGAGGGAACGGATATTGTATGCTTCGCGGATGGCAATGTCACGGCTGTGGGGGAGAGCGTCAGTTACGGGCGATATTGTATCATCGCGCATGACGGCGGATTTGTCACGCTTTACGCGCATTGCGCGCGCGTGACGGCGCTGGCGGGACATGACGTGTCACGGGGGGAGAAGATCGCGGAAGTCGGCGCGACGGGCGCGGCTACCGGTCCGCACCTGCATTTTGAACTGCGCCGGGATGATGTCTGGCTGAATCCGGTTTATTATCTCTCCGGCTGATAAAAATATAATAAAATATAAAATCAGGATTTGAGATTGAAAAGATTGAAAAAATGGCTATGATTACGCGACAAGCGTTTTATCCGGGATTTTATCCGGTCAGAATCGCGATTTCACCGGGATTTTGTATTTTAATTTTCTGGTTCGCGTTCGCCAACGGGTTTCGGGCGCTGGCGATGGTTTTCGCGGCGGCGGCGGTCCATGAGATCGGGCATTTTATGGCGCTGAATTTGCGCGGCGCGCGCGTCACGGAAATCAGATTCGGCATAAGCGGCGCGATCATGACGACGGAAAATTTTAAATTATCTTACGGAGATGAATTATGCGCGGTCTTGGCGGGACCGGCGGCGAATCTGGCGGCGGCGTTGTGTCTGCGCGCCGCCGGGAATATCAATCCGGCCTTGACGGGCGTAAATGTGATATTATGTATATTTAATTTAATCCCTGTCCGGACGCTGGACGGCGGACGCGCGCTTGAATTATTGATTTCATGGGCGTTTGGCCCGGACGCGGCTGAAAGCGTGATTCGTATGATCAGCATGACGGCCTCGGCGGCGCTGGCGTTTGGAATCGGGATGATGATCTATCAAACCGGGGGCAGTCTGTGGCTTCTTCCGGCCATGATCGGCATGATCTTATCCGCGCTCAAAGAAAAAAGGATTTATAATAGTTGATCTTGTCATGACGGGAAGATTGTGTTATAATAAAATTATATTATAATAAAAATATAAATAAAAAATAAAGATAATATCAAGATCGCATGAGGAGAGAAAAGGTTTATGAAAAGAAAAAGAATGATTTTGGGCGCGGCGTTCTTGTTATCGCTGATATTGCTTTTATTATCGTTATCGGCCTGCGGACGGAATCCGGCGTCCGGGCCGGATACGGCGGAAAACCAATCCGGACAGCCGGATATGGCGGCGGACGCGGGAGAAAACAATCAGCCGACGGAAATCAGGGAGATTGAAAACAACGGCGGCTGGTTCGTCCGCGCGGACGGCAATATTTATTTTCGCGCCTATGGCCCCGACGCTTTCGAGAAAACGGCGTTATTCGGGCAATTTTTGGAGGATTTTAATATCACGGGCCGTGATTCGGACATCATGCGTTATGATTTGACAACCCGGAAAGTTGAAAAAGTTTTCACGGATACCGGATACGGAAAAATTTATATCGGCGACGGCGGATTTTATTTGCAAGAGCGTTTAAACGGCAAAGACGCGGCTGTCTGGTACAGTTTGGACGGAAAAGAATCGAAAAAAATCGCGGACGGGAAAATTCTGGGCTTTACGGACGGCGGCCTGCTTGCCATCGAGGACAAGGATATAAACGCCGGGACTGTATTATATCAATTTTATCATAACGGCGAGCCTATGGGATATAATTCTTCATCCGCGTTCGGCTATACCTGCGTAGGCGTGTCGGATGACGGGATATTTTTGCTATATACGGATTATCATTACGATCCGGAAGCGGACGAAAGCCAGCCGCTTGTCCGGACGCTGTGGCAGATGGAGCCGGACGCGGAGGAAAATTTAATCTATCTTGGAACGCTGCCCGCGACGGAATATGATGATATATACGACGCGGAGCCGGAGCGGTTTATAACAGGCGAAAATCAAATCGGGCTGACAATCGGCTATTACGCCGGGACAGGGCATTTTTTAAATGACTGGATTGTTATCACGGCTGTCCCCGGCGAAGAGATGAGTTTAAAAGTATTTCAATCAGCGTATGACGAGTCGGACAGCGAATTCGACGGCGAAGAAAGCGAATCGGACGAGGAATTTCTGACGCCAAGTCTCGCCATGGATGAAAACGGGGAATTGATATTAATAAATCACGCGAGCGGGGAGTTAATGCTGGATTGGAACGACGAAGGCGGTTATGATTTGCGCTTATATGACGGTTTTGATTGGGAATTATTAAAAGAAAATTTATGCCCCGCGCGAAAAGACGGATTTGGTTATCATAAAATCACGCAGAGCATGGAATATATTGACGGAAGCGTTTATATTACAATGGCGCTGGCGCACGCGTCGCCGTTGAATGATATAGGCTGGCGGGAGGCGTATGAGATTTTAGATATGCTTTATCTTGTGATTCCGGCGTCACAGGGTCAGGAACAGGAATTGGCGCGCGTGGATCATGACGCGTTATTTCAGGGCCGCGTGTGGTTCGCGGATGACCGCCAATCCGTTTATTGGCAGCAGACGACATCCGATCCGGAGGCCTATGACACGGAAGCGGGTTATTTATATCAAATCCCGATCGCGTCAGACGCCGAATGGTACGCCCCGGGCATGGAGCGGGCGGACGCGAGAGAGGCGATTTTATCCGACGCGGTTTTCGCCTCGGACGCGGGGATTGATATAAATCAGCCGGATTATTACGGCTATGCGCTCCCGGAGGACAAATCGGGCGAATGGTTATTTTTTAAATTAAATCCTGACGGGGAAATTGTTTTTCTGACGGAAAAATCCCCGGACGCGTTATTGTCCGTTCAAATCGGCGTCGCGGAGGATGATTTGAAAGACTGCGCGGAAAAATTAAATCTCACGCCCCGGCGGTCTGACGAGGATACCGTTTGGTATTGGGCGCGCCTGACCGCGCTGGAAGATGATGTAAATATTATTTTAGACCGGACGGCGGAAGAGCAAAATACGCTTGAGACGCTGGCCGGACAGGACGGAATGTTTATTCCCGGCGAATTATTATTATCGCGCGTATTGAATCGCGGCGAGTCCGTCGGCGTTCGGGTGTCGCTCCCGTGGCATCCGGAAATCCGGGTATCAGCCATTCGCCACGGCGCGTATGGTGAATATATATTCGGCGAGGATAATTTCCTGCGTATCTATCCGGAAGAGAATCAAGCCAAAGAATTGACGTTAGCGGGCTATCCATTCTATGAGGACGGTTTTCCGTGGACAGGCAAATGGTTTTATAGAGATATTAATACAGGCGCGTGTACAGCCGAGGTTGATCTTGTGGGTGATTGGGCGGCCAGCGTGAAAACGGACGACAGCGTTTATGATTTCGGATTGGAACTGGATGATTTATACGCCAAAGAAGGGGAAGTAATGGATGTCATACGATTTGTCGCGGAAGATGCCGAGACTGTCGCGGCGTTAAACGGGATGTCCGGGAGCGTCGGCGATTATCGGATGGAACGCTTTCGGACGGACGGTGAAACGATTCTGCGTCTGGTTCAGGCCAACAACGGCGACGCCGCGCTGGATATGTTAATCCCCAGTCAAAACCAATGGAACACGGATTTTGTATTGCATCTCTATGGGGGGGCGGCGGAGAACGCCGCGCCGTTGCGGAATGTGATTTTAAACGCCGAAATTGTCAAAGCCGACCGGGAACGCAATCTGATCTGGCTTCAGGAAGCGCGGCGGGTCGACGCGCGGGAGGACGGAAGTTTGATTTACGCAATCAATCCGGCGGCGTCCTGCGTATCCTGTCCGGCGAAATCGCCTGATTTATTTGACGCTTTCGCGGCATACGCGGATCCGGCGTATCCTATGGCGATTGTCCAAGTAACCGTTGACCGGGACGGAAATATTACGTCCCTTCGGGAGATATAAAATATAAAATTTCGCCCGCCTGACTTGCCCGCCGCCAAAACGCTTGCGGCGGACAGCCGGGCGGGATTTTTTAAATTCGTGGTTTGATACAAAAATATTTATTTTTTTAGTGATATAAATCAATTTCATTCCGGTTTTATTTCTGGTATGATAGACAGGTCCCGGCGGTTTTATAAAAATATTTTTATACTGGCAGTCATCGTGATGATGATTTTAATTTTAAAATTTAATATTCATCCGTTTGTGGCGATTATGCGTATTTGCCTGAAAAAATCTGGGGGAATATTTGATGAAATTATTATTCGCGTCGGATTCTTTCAAAGGAAGTTTAACCAGTGAGAAAACGGTGGAATTACTGACGAAAGCGGCGCGCGAGATATTCGGGGATTGTCAGACGGCGGGCGTTCCCGTGGCGGACGGCGGAGAAGGGACTGTCGACGCCGTGATCGCGGCGGAACGCGGGGAAAAAATATCCGTACAAGTACACGGCCCGCTTCACGGAGAGAAAATCAGCGCGGTTTACGGCGTCCTGCCGGGGAAACGCGCCGTAATTGAAATGGCGGCGGCGTCCGGTCTGCCGCTTGTCCCGGAAAATCTGCGCAATCCATTGCATACGACCACTTACGGCACGGGCGAATTGATTCTGGACGCGCTTGAAAAAGGCTATCGCGATATTTCAATCGCCATCGGCGGATCGGCGACGAACGACGGCGGCATGGGCTGCGCGAAAGCGCTGGGCGTTCGCTTTCTGGATTCCCAAGGCCACGAACTGGACGGTTACGGACGGGATTTAATCCGCGTCGCGAATATTGATATATCCGGATTGGATGCGCGCCTGAAAGAAAGTAAAATTACTGTCATGTGTGACGTGACAAATCCGTTATGCGGCGAACACGGGGCGACGTATACGTTTGGGGCGCAGAAAGGCGCGACGCCGGAGATTCAAAAAGAACTCGAATCCGGCATGATCAATTATCGCGATATAATTAAACGTGAATTTGATATGGACTGCGATCAGGTGGAAGGCGCGGGCGCCGCCGGGGGACTTGGCGCGGCGTTGAAAGTATTCTTATCCGGCGAAATGAAATCCGGCATTGAGACTGTATTGGAATTGATTCATTTTGATGATCGTTTAAACGGCGTGGATTTGGTCGTCACGGGCGAGGGCCGCACGGATTGGCAAAGCTGTTTCGGCAAAGTCATGCGGGGGGTTGGCGTACACGCCAAGGCGAAACATATTCCCGCGGTTGGTCTTTCCGGCTCGCTGGGCAGAGGCGCGCTGGATATTACCGGCCACGGCGTGGAATCGCTGATGACGACGGTCAACGCGCCGATGTCATTGCGGGACGCGCTTGACAACGCGGAATTGTTATATTACGAAGGCGCGGTTCGTATGTTTCGTTTTATCCGAACCGGAATGACAATCGCCGAAAAGCGCGCCGCGAAAGGTTGAAATTATAAATTATATAATATATAATAATAATATATAATATATTTATTATATTTTATATCAAGATTATTTTATATTATATAATATATATTATATAATTATCATGTAGGGGGATATATTGCCATGGCTGACAGTTATATATGCGATTTATGCGCGTGGACGTACAACGAGGCGGAGGGACTGCCCGAACAGGGCATCGCGCCCGGAACAAAATGGGAGGATTTGCCGGAAGATTTCGTATGCCCCGTCTGCGGCGCGGACAAGCTGGAATTTGAGAAAAAAGAATCCGAACCGGAGAAAGTCAAAAAAACCCCGACGGCGCGGGCGAATCCGGAACCCGTGCAATCCGGCGCGTTTGACAAAGCCGTGACGCGTAATTTCACTTACGGCTTATTTGTCTTGACCGCCCGCGACGGCGAAAAAGACAACGGATGTATTATCAATACCGCGATTCAGGCCGCAAGCGATCCGTTGCGGGTTTCCATCGCTGTCAACAAGGCGAATTACACGCATGATATGATTATCAAAACAGGCGCGTTTAATCTCTCGTTCCTGTCCGAGGATTCTAAATTTGATATTTATCAGCGTTTCGGATTCCAGAGCGGACGCGACACGGATAAATTACAAGGCGCGCGGTATCAGCGCGCCGCCAACGGGATTGTATATTTAACCGAACAAGTCAACGCGTATTTGTCCGGGAAAGTCGTACAGACCGTCGATCTGGGAAGTCATACGCTGTTCATCGCTGAGATTACCGGCGGAGAGGTTTTGTCGAAAACGCCGTCCGTCAGTTACGCGTATTATTTCGCGAATATCAAACCCAAGCCGGAAAAGGCGAAGAAAACCGGCTGGGTCTGTACCATTTGCGGCTATGTATACGAAGGCGAGGAACTGCCGCCTGATTATATCTGTCCGATCTGCAAGCATCCCGCGTCGGATTTCAAAAAATTATGAGTTTCTCTCTCCGGTTCGCCGTCGTATCATCATGATGAAAGAAATATAAATAAAATAATAAATATAAAATAATAATAAATATATGGGACGCGGACGCCGGTTTCGGGGTTCGCGTCCTATGCTTTCGCCGGGAGCGAAATCTTGATAATTTTATGCTTTTTGAGCATGATATTTCATGCGAAAAAAGTATTTTACATTCTTTTTCAACGGGCGTATATTATATTAAAATTTATATTGATCAATCAAAATCGCGCGAGGAGTGATATGTATGAAAAAAACGGGATGGCTGATCCTGATCGCCGCGCTGATGTTGGCGTTATTGTGCGCCTGCGGCGGAAATAACTCGGCGCAAGATACGCGGGATGACGCGGCGAACAATGACGCCCCGGAATCGGAGCCGCTGGAAATCGCGGCGGAGGAAGAAAGCGTTTCCGAAGAAATCAAACCGGAGTCACAGGAAGGAGAAATCATCATGGACGGACTGACATTGACAAACGAATGGGACAAAGTTTTCCCGAAAAGCGAAAAAGTAAATCACAGAAAAGTGACGTTTCACAACCGTTACGGCATTACCCTTGCCGCCGATCTGTACGAACCGAAAGACGCGTCCGGCAAACTGCCCGCCATCGCCGTTTCGGGACCGTTCGGCGCGGTGAAAGAGCAGTCATCCGGACTGTACGCGCAGATAATGGCTGAACGCGGATTTCTGACGATTGCCTTTGATCCGTCTTATACGGGCGAAAGCGGCGGCGAACCCCGTTATGTCGCGTCGCCTGATATAAATACCGAGGATTTCTGCGCCGCCGTGGATTTTCTTTCCGTACAGGACAACGTGGATCCGGAGAAAATCGGCATTATAGGCATTTGCGGCTGGGGCGGCATGGCGGTCAACGCGGCGGCGATTGACACGCGCGTGAAAGCCACCGTCGCTTCTACCATGTATGACATGAGCCGTATCGCCGCCAATGGATATTTTGACGCGAATACGGAAGAGGATCGATATAATACCCGCGTATCCCTGAACGCGCAGCGCACGGAAGATTATAAAAACGGAACGTATCAGCGCGCGGGCGGCGTCGTGGATCCGCTTCCGGAGGACGCGCCCTTTTTTGTGAAAGATTATTATGATTATTATAAAACATCGCGCGGCTATCATCCCCGCTCTCTGAACTCCAATGACGGCTGGAATACGACTTCTTCCCTGTCCCTGATGAATATGCCCTTGCTCTCTTACGCCGCCGAAATCCGCTCTCCCGTGTTGCTGATTCACGGCGAAAAAGCGCATTCCCGTTATTTCAGCGAAACGGCGTATGAAAAACTCACGTCCGGCGCTTACGCGGACAACAAAGAACTGATGATCATTCCCGACGCGGTTCATACGGATCTTTATGATCAAATTGATATTATCCCGTTTGACAAGATCGAGACGTTCTTCAAAGACGCTCTGGGTTAATAACGCGCTTCATGTTCTTCCGTTTCTTTCCGGAACTGTTCCAAAAACAAAAAGGCCGCTCTGGAAAACGCCTGATATTTTTTCCATACCAGATAAATCGGCAATTCCGGGCTGTTTTCCAAAGGACGGAAGCATAAGCCGTCGTCGCCGGAAAAATGACGCAGTTTATCCAGCGTCAGGGTATATCCGACGCCCTCGGCGGTCATAATCGCGGCGTTATACGCCAGAGAATAACTTGCCACAATATTCAGTTCCGCGCGCGGCCTGTTCAGCCATCGAAGAATCTGCGCGTCGCTGATAACCTGTCGGCTGAGAATCAACGGTTTGTCATATAAATCTTTCGGGCGGATGCTTTTCAGCTTTGCCATGGGATCATCCAGCCGCATGAGAACGCCCCACTTGTCCCGGACCGGCAGAGCCAGCGCGTCATAGCGCGCGAGATCGACGACGCCCAGCAGGATTCCGAAATCCGCAAGCCCTTTGTCCAGCCGTTCTTCCACATCCGCGCTGTCCCCGCTTGATATATGATAATGAATGCGGGGACAGCGTTCCTGTAATTTTTTGGCGGTCCGGGCCAGAAAACGCACCGCGTCCGTCTCGCCCGCGCAAAAATAAATATCCCCCGTCACTGTGTCGCCGGACAGGGAAAACGCCGCTTCCGTTTTATCCGTCAGCGCCACGATTTCTTCCGCGCGCTCGCGTAGAAATATCCCCGCTTCCGTCAGCGCGATTTTATGACCGCGCTTTCCCCGTTGAAAGAGCGTAACCCCGAGTTCGTTTTCCAGTTCCATTAACTGCCGGGAAAGCGTCGGTTGCGTGATATTCAGCGATTCCGCCGCGCCCGATACGCTTTCCGATTTTGTGACCGCGAGAAAATACCGCAACACGCGCAATTCCATTATATATCGCCTCCGATTTGATTTTAATCCTTTGATTCAATGCCTGTCAAGCGTAAATTTTATATAAAAACAGGCGTATGCGTAAGGCGGTCTGAAAGCCGCGCGCGATGAAATTTTATTTTTTTCACTGTTTCCATTTACGGGAACGGGGCTTTATCCATCCGGCGCGTCTTTTGACGCGGCGGAAAAATTTTTTTCACGTCAATATAAATTATAAAATTCGTTCAGCCTGAATCCGTTGCAATATCAGGATTTTATATTAATAAAATCAAATTCCGTATAGAATAAATTCTATAATCCATTCTGTCTTTCATTCTAATTTTACTTGTGTTATAATCCCGTCTTGTCAGCCGTCCGGGACGCGAACGCGGGACGGCGAATATATAATATATTATATAAAAATTTAAAATTTCCCGCGAGTTCAAAAGGAGTGTGTGAAAGACATGACAAACGCGCAGTTTTTAATCATCAGCACGATTGTAATTTATCTGATGGCGATGGTGTTCATCGGCGTCTATTTCAGCCGGAAAGGGAGCGGCGATAATTCGTCGGAATTTTATCTCGGCGGACGCAGATTAGGCCCCATTGTGACGGCCATGAGCGCGGAAGCGTCGGACATGAGCAGTTATTTACTCATGGGTCTGCCCGGTCTGGCTTATTTATGCGGCGTGGCGGAAGTCGGCTGGACGGCGATTGGCCTTGCCGTCGGGACGTATTTAAACTGGCTGATCGTCGCCCGCAGAATCCGCCGTTACTCGGCGAAATTAGGCGCGATTACGCTTCCGGAATTTTTCTCCCGCCGGTACGCGGATAATAAAAATATATTATCCTGCATTGCCGCTCTGGTGATTTTAATCTTTTTTATCCCCTATACGGCGTCCGGATTTAAAGCCGTCGGAACGCTGTTTCATTCGTTGTTCGGCGTCGAATATCATCTGGCGATGGTCGTCGGCGCGGTGATTATTATTACTTATACGGTTTTGGGCGGCTTCTTGGCCGTATCGACAACGGATTTGATTCAAAGCGTATTCATGAGCATCGCGCTTGTCGTCGTCGTGTTCTTCGGGATTCAACAGGCGGGCGGCATGGGAGCCGTGATGGAAAACGCCCGCGCTCTGCCCGGTTATTTAAATTTAACAAAAGGCTATGATCCCGCTTCCGGGACCGCCGGTTCTTTCGGATTCCTCCCGATTGTGTCCACATTGGCATGGGGTCTCGGTTATTTCGGTATGCCGCATATTTTGCTCCGGTTTATGGCCGTCCGGGATGAGAACGAATTAAATTTATCCCGCCGTATCGCGTCGATCTGGGTGGTATTATCTATGGGAATCGCCGTTTTTATCGGCATTATCGGTTACAGCGTTTCTCTTACGGGCAAAATTCCCGTGCTGACGACTTCATCCGATTCTGAGACGATTATTGTTCAGCTTGCCAATCTCATGAGCCAGCACGGAATTATATTGGCTTTAATGGCCGGCGTGATTCTCGCGGGAATCTTGGCCGCCACGATGTCCACAGCCGATTCACAGCTTTTGGCGGCGGCGTCCAGCGTATCGCAGGACTTGGCGCGGGATTTCCTCGGCGTTAAACTCTCGGCCCGCGCCGAAATGACCGCCGCCCGCCTGACTGTCATTACAATCGCCATTATCAGCGTATTTTTGGCATGGAATCCCGACAGCTCCGTATTTCGCGTGGTTTCTTTCGCGTGGGCGGGCTTCGGCGCGGCGTTCGGCCCGACGATGTTATTATCCCTGTTTTGGCGCAAAGCGAATAAACTCGGCGCGCTGGCCGGTATGGCGTCCGGCGGCGTGATGGTATTCGTCTGGAAATTTTTAATCGCCCCGTTGGGCGGCGCGTTCGCGATTTACGAATTACTGCCGGCGTTTTTGGTCGCCTTTGTCGTCATGATCGCTGTCAGTCTCGCCACCGGCGAACCCGACGCCGAAATTACCCGCGTATTCGATCAGGTCCAAAGCGGCGAAAATTAAAATATAATATAAATATAATATAATATAAAAAAACCGGCTGATGA
>CAJOQY010000288.1 GCA_905236835.1 uncultured Oscillibacter sp.
AAAGGGCTTGCGATTATGAGAAAAGCGTAATATAATAAATTTATCAAAGCATATCATACTTTCAGCGGGGAGGGATTACGATGGATCGGCATATGTGGATCGGTTTCGCGGGCGCGTTCATGGCGGGAATTTTCGCGCTGATTCAGGCGAAAAAAGTCATGTCTTACTCCGAAGGCGCGGACAAAACGCGCAAAATCGCGGCGGATATACGCAAAGGCGCCAACGCCTATCTGCGCCGCCAGTATGAAACGGTATTGAAAGTATTTTTAATTGTTTTTATTATTTTGCTTGTCATGGCCTTCGCGGGCGGCGTGTTATCCGTCTATACGCCGTTCGCGTTCGTCACGGGCGGATTGTTCTCCATGCTGGCGGGGCTGATCGGCATGAAAATCGCCACGCGTTCCAACGCCCGCACGGCCTGCGCCGCGTCGGAAAGTTTAAATCAGGGATTGAGAATCGCTTTCTCGTCCGGCTCCGTGATGGGGTTTACCGTCGTCGGGCTGGGTATGCTGGATATTACAATCTGGTTTTTCGTCCTGCGTTATGGATTTGATATTAATAACCCCGTGATATTGGGCAATATCATGGTCATGAACGGAATGGGCGCGTCGTTTATGGCGTTGTTCGCGCGCGTCGGCGGCGGGATTTATACGAAGGCGGCGGATGTCGGCGCGGATCTGGTCGGCAAAATCGAGGCCGGAATCCCTGAGGACGATCCCCGCAATCCGGCTGTGATCGCCGATAACGTGGGCGATAACGTCGGCGATGTCGCCGGAATGGGCGCGGATTTATATGAATCTTATATCGGCTCTATCTTGGCGGCGTTCGCGCTGGGCGCGGCGGGCGGCTACGGCTGGAACGGAATGCTGCTGCCGATTGCCCTTGCCGTCAGCGGCGTTTTATGCTCTATATTGGGTTCGTTCCTGATCCGGACAGACGAAAACGCGGACCGCCAGTCGCTGTTAAACAGTCTGCGCGCCGGGACGTATGCCGCCGCGATATTGTCCGCGATTGCCGCCGCGCCTCTGACGTATTGGATATTAAATCAAAACATGGGCGTCTATCTCGCGATTTTATCCGGGTTAATTGGCGGCTGTCTGATCGGATTTTTCACGGAATATTATACTTCAGATAGTTATAAGCCCGTGCGGGAACTCGCCGCCGCGTCCGAAACCGGTTCGGCCACTGTCATTATCGGCGGCGTTTCGCTTGGCTTAAAATCCACGATGGCTTCCGTCATGATTATCGCCGCCGCCGTGTTAATCAGCTATTTCGCGGCGGGCGGGTCTGTGATGATTACAGACAGTTCCGGCGCGTTTACACAGGCGTTCAATCAGGGTCTGTACGGCATCGGCATCGCGGGCGTCGGTATGCTGTCCACGCTTGGCATCACGCTTGCCACCGACGCTTACGGGCCTGTCGCCGATAACGCGGGCGGCATCGCGGAAATGAGCGGTATGTCAGCGGCCGTCCGGGAACGCACGGACGCTTTAGATTCCCTCGGCAATACCACCGCCGCGACCGGAAAAGGCTTCGCCATCGGCTCCGCGTCTTTAACCGCGCTGGCCCTGCTCGTCTCTTATGTGAATATCATACAGGCCAATACAAGCGAATTATTTAATTTTACGCTTACCAGTCCCATGGTATTAACCGGAATGTTTATCGGCGCGATGTTGACATTTGTGTTTTCCGCGTTCACGATCAGCGCGGTACAGAAGGCCGCGCAATCCATTGTCATAGAAGTCCGGCGGCAGTTCCGGGAAATCCCCGGCATTATGAAATACAAAGCCGATCCGGATTACGCCAAATGCGTTTCGTTATGTACGGAAGGGGCGTTACATGAAATGGCGGTCCCGGCTCTGCTGGCGATTACAATCCCGATTTTAACCGGACTGATTCTCGGCCCGACGGGCGCGGCGGGACTGCTGGGCGGCGTATCCGTGACGGGCTTCGCGATGGCGGTATTTATGTCCAACGCCGGAGGCGCGTGGGACAACGCCAAAAAATATATCGAATCCGGACAACACGGCGGCAAAGGCTCCCCACAGCATAAAGCCGCCGTCGTGGGCGATACGGTGGGCGATCCCTTCAAAGACACCGCCGGACCGTCGTTGAATATTTTAATCAAACTCTGCTCCACGGTCTCTATCGTGTTCTCCGGGCTGGTTCTGGCTTATCATTTGATTTAGATAATATTTCATCATCCTTTCAGGATTTAAATTTTAAAACAAAAACAAAACCAAAATCAAGCAAAATTATCGCAAGCGAAACCGCTTGACAATCCGCGCGTATTTTGTTAAATTAATTCCGTCACAGCGGTTTGCCATATCATGTAATCGGGATCGCGAAATCACTGACAAGCGATGATGGCAAATCGCCGCCGGAATCTGATGAAAAGGGGCGGATTTCATGAAATTAGTCAAACATGGGAAACAGTGGCTCGCGGCGGGACTGGCGTTATTATTGGCGCTGTCGCTGGCCGCCTGCGGCGGAAACGCGAACAACGCGGCGCCGCCGGAAAGTGAATCTCAAGAGGAAAACGCGGAAGAAACGGCGAACGCCGCGACATCGGCCATGTCAGAGGCGGAACAGGCGCTGGAAAATCAATCGGACGCCGAGGAAATCGAAATCCCGGACGGCATTCCGGCCAAGGGCGGCAAAATCTATGTGCAAGGTTACGAATGGGGTCCGGGCGTGCCGAAAATTATTATGGAACTGCCCGTGTCCGCCGCGGAACTGACGGGCAAAGATTCCGACGCGCTGGCCGTGACAGCGGGCGTGGTTCGCAATGTCACCGGCGTATATTTCTCTGACGAAAACGGCGGCGCGCTGGAGGACACGATGGAGGGCGCGGATTACGTCACGTTTGAATTAGAGACGACGCAGACGAAAAGCGGATCCCCATTTAATTATAACACGGAAATTTTCATGAATCAATGGTCGGAATCTTATCCCGTGATCGCCTGCGCCAATGTCGACGGCGAAAATTATGTTTTAAACGCGGATTTAATTAATTCCCGTATCTGCCCGGAGACGGAAGCGTTTACGGACCGTGACGAATTTACGGGAATTTATAAAAATCCCATGACGGGCGAAGATGAGGAATATACTTTGCGTTACGCCGCGAACGCGCCGGAAGATTTAATACAAGACGGCGTGAAAAATCCGCTGATCATCTGGCTGCACGGACAGGGCGAAGGCGGAACGGATGTCGATATAGAATTAATCGGCAATGAAGTCGTGGCGTTGAACCGTGACGAGATTCAATCTTATTTCACGACGGACGGCGGCGCCGACGGCGCGTATGTATTGGCTGTCCAGTGCGAGACATATTGGATGGACGGCGGCGACGGAACCAACAGCGGCGGCGATTTAATCTCCCGTTATACGGAAATCTTAATGGATACCATTCAAGCCTATGTCGAAAGCAATCCGGATGTAGATGAAAATAGAATCTATCTGGGCGGCTGTTCCAACGGCGGCTATATGACAATCAATATGCTTGTCAGCTATCCGGATTTCTGGGCGGCGGCGTATCCCAACTGTGAAGCCTACGCGTGGAGCGTATACGAAAAAGACGACGACGGCGAATATGTTTATAATTCCGACGGCGGTTATATCATGACCGATGAACGCTGGATGACGGATGAGAAAATCAACGCGATCAAAGATATACCGATCTGGTTCGTCAATGCCTATACAGATCCCGTCGTGACGCCGCAATTATTCTCCATGCCGACGTATCGCGCGTTATTACAGGCGGGCGCGGAAAACGCGTGGTACTCGATGTTTGACACCGTTCCGGGCAGTGACGATCCCGACGCGTTTTATATAGGCCATTTCGCGTGGGTGTATACGTTTAACAATCAAGTCACGGGCGTACAGGACCGGGACGCGATTCAAAACGGCCCGGAAGATGAAAACATGGGATTTAATCCCACGAATGACGGCGGCGGAACGGAAAAAGCCGTCAATCCCGACGGGACGGAATATAACAATCTTTTCGCGTGGATGAACGCGCAGAATAAAGCGTAAAAATAAAATCCCCCGACGCCGTAAGACGCGCCGGGGGATGATTCTGTTTTTTTATTATTTTTTATTATATTTTATCCATATAACGGAATCAACATAGGATATGGCGCGGTGAAAACCGCCAATATCAAGGCGAATTTCTTGACGGATTCGCCGTCCAGATTTGTTTTCGAGAACGAGAATTTTTTATTTAATATATAAATCAAAACGCCGGATAATATCACGCCGGGGATGGAAATCAGCGTTGTCCCCGGAAAATGAAACGTATCCCATGAAGTCAGATTGCCAAGCGCGTAATAAATACAGAAAATCAGCCCCGCGCCGATAAAATCGCTTAAAAATCCAAATACGCAGACTTTCCATGCGCATTTACTCCAGATTCCCCATCTGTAATCAATTTTATAATAACGCTCCGTGAGATATAATACCAGACAGTCAATCGCGGCGTTGATTGGCGCGATCAACATCCAAAAAGGCGTCGGCCAGAAATAAAACAGCCAGATTGGGAATAATATATTATATATTTTTATATCTTTTTCCCGCCTCAAACGGATACGCCTCCAATCTTTTTATAATCATCCCCGCCTTTATGTTCACGCGTAAAGGCGGGGAGAATATATAAATATAAATATCAATTATCCCGCTGAAACGGCGGCGGCTGTTTTTTCAGCGGCGGCCTTTTTCGCGGCGGCGGCTTTCTCCGCCTGTTTCTTCTTGATTTCTTTGTATTTCTCTTTTTCCTCTTTGGACGCGACCGGCGTAATGGCGTCACGCGGACAGACTTTCGTGCATAACTTGCAATTGACGCATTTCGCGTAATCAATCACCGCGACGCCGTTCGTCACATGAATCGCGTCTTTGCGGCATTCTTTCTGACATAATCCGCAGCCGATACAGGAATTTGTACAGACCGTCATCGCCGCTTTGCCCTTGTCCTGATTCGCGCACAATACGCGGACCTGTTTCGACACGGGAACGGATACGATCAAATGCCGCGGACACGCCGCCGCGCACGCCATGCAGTCCGTGCATTTGTCCCGGTCCACGACGGCCACGCCGTTTTCGCCGATTTTCATCGCGTCGAATTTACAGGCCTGTACGCAGGAGCCAAAGCCTAAACAGCCCCATTCGCATTCAAACGGACCGCCCGCGACTTTCGTCGCCGCCGTACAGTCATGAATCCCGACGTATTCAATTCTTTTCACAGCCGCGTTTCCGCCGTTGCACTTGACGAACGCCGTCTCCCGTTCGCCCTCCGGCGCGGACTGTCCCATAATTTCCGCGATTTTCGCCGCCGCGTCCGGACCGGCGGGCGCGCAGGCCGTCACAGGCGCGTCGCCCTTCACAATCGCCGCCGCGCAGCCGGAACAGCCCGGATAACCGCATCCGCCGCAGTTCGCCCCGGCCAATAACCCCAATACCGCTTCTTCCCGCGGGTCTTTCTTCACTTCAAATACTTTGGACGCTATCGCCAGCGCGCAGCCGAATACCGCGCCCAATACGCCCAGCACCACAAAGGCATAAACTACATTTATCATGTAAAATTCTCCTTAATATTCGCCCTCCGTGATTTAAATAATAATTATTAATATTATTATTTATTATTTCCAGATACTCAGGCCGGAGAAGCCCATAAACGCCAGCGCCATTAAACCGGCGGAGACAAGCGCGATGGGGAAACCGTCAAACGCTTTCGGATAATCGGCGAACGCCAATTTCTCACGGATACTCGCCAATAACACAATAGCCAGTAAAAATCCCACGCCGCCCGTCACGCCGTATACGACGGATTCGATAAAATTATAATCTTCCTGAATATTCAATAACGCCACGCCCAAAACCGCGCAGTTTGTCGTGATCAACGGCAGATACACGCCAAGCGCCGTATATAACGCCGGCATGGATTTTTGCAAAAACATTTCGATAAACTGCACCAGCGCGGCGATGACCAGTATAAACGCCACTGTCTGCATATATTTTAAATTCAGCGGGACTAAAATAAATTTATATACCAGCCATGTAATGGCCGACGCCAGCCCCATGACGAATATCACGGCGAACCCCATGCCCGTGGCCGTGTCGATTTTCTTCGATACGCCCATAAACGGGCAGATTCCCAAGAACTGCGAAAATATAAAATTATTCGACAGAATCGCGCCGACCGTAATAACCGCTAATTTCACCAATTGCGCGCTCATGCCTTCGCCTCCTGACCGTCAGCCTTTTCGTTGTTTTCTTTTTTCGGACGGTTCAACGCCCATTGCATGGCGGCGATTAAACACGCCAGCATAATAAATCCGCCGACGGGAAGCGTTAATAAGCCCATCGGATATTTCGCCGGTAAAATCTGAATGCCCTTGCCGTCGCCGAGCGCGCCGCCGTCGAAAATCCCGCCGGGGCCGAGAATCCCGCCGCCGAATGTCCCCGCGCCGAGAAACTCCCGGATAACGCTCATGGCAAGCAATACCGCCGTGTATCCGATTCCCTGACAGATTCCGTCCGCCGCCGACGCCAATACGCCGTTTTTAGAACTGAACGATTCCGCGCGGCCAAGGATAATGCAATTCACCACGATCAATGGAATAAACACGCCTAAAGATTTCGATAACAGCGGCACGAACGCCTGCAATAACAAATCCACCGCCGTGACAAATCCCGCGATGACGACAATAAACATGGCGATGCGGATTTTATCCGGCACCAGATGCCGGATCGCCGCGATAATAATATTCGACAGCGTTAATATAATCGTCACGGCGATTCCCATGCCAATGCCGTTAAAAAACGAAGTCGAGATAGCCATTGTCGAACATAATCCCAATAACTGCACCAATACGGGATTGTTCGTCAATAAGCCTTCTTTGAATTGCGTTCCGAATTTCACGCCGCGTCCCTCCTTTTAATCTAAAATCGCCGCGACAGCCAGCGCCG
>CAJOQY010000289.1 GCA_905236835.1 uncultured Oscillibacter sp.
GCCTATCAGGGCGAAAAAGTCACGGCCCCCATGCCGGGAACGATTCTGTCCGTCAATGTCGCCGCCGGTGATGTCGCCCAGCGCGGGCAGATTCTGATGGTTCTGGAAGCCATGAAGATGGAAAACGAGATTCTCTCCCCCATTGACGGCAAAATCTTATCTGTCCATACGTCCAAGGGCGCAACGGTGGAATCCGGGACCCTGCTGTGTGTGATTGACCGGAGGTCCTGAATATGGGATGGACAGAACCTGTTATCAGATTTATTCATGACACGGGATTTTATCTCGTGACGCAGCCGGGGGGCTGGAAAAATTTAATCATGCTCGCCGTGGCCTGTTTCCTGTTGTATCTGGGCATCGGCAAAAAATTTGAACCGCTGTTAATGGTGACAATCGCGTTCGGAATGCTCATGACGAACCTGCCCGGCGCGAATATGTATCATGAAATCTTCTTCGCGGGCGGACACATTCACTGGGATTTGATCGGCGGCGCGCCGATGACGCAGGAATTTATTGACGAAATGGCCGCTTTGGGCGTTTTGCCGTCCGTATTGGAGGTCGCCCGGAATTATATCGGCCAGACGATTTCGCCGGGTCTGATTGATATTTTATATCTCGGCGTAAAATTAGGCATTTATCCGTGTTTGATTTTCATGGGCGTCGGGGCTATGACGGATTTCGGCCCGCTGATCGCCAATCCCAAGAGCCTGTTATTAGGCGCGGCGGCGCAGGTCGGCATTTTTATGACGTATACCGGTTGCCGCTTATTAGGCTTCACGGGCCGCGAGGCCGGATCCATCGGCATTATCGGCGGCGCGGACGGTCCCACGGCGATTTTCGTCACGGCGATGCTCGCCCCGGCGTTATTAGGTCCGATTGCCGTCGCCGCTTATTCATATATGGCGCTGGTTCCCGTGATTCAGCCGCCCATTATGCGCGCTTTAACCACGCCGGAAGAACGCAAAATCGTCATGAAACCGTTGCGGCAGGTGTCGAAATTAGAAAAAATCGTATTTCCCATCATGGTCACGATTTTCGTGGCGTTCTTAGTCCCGTCCGCCGGTCCGTTAATCGCCTGTTTAATGCTTGGGAATTTATTCCGGGAATGCGGCGTGACGGAAAGATTAAGCAAAACCGTTCAGAATGAATTAATTAATATAGTCACGATCTTTCTGGGCGTATCCGTCGGCGCGACGGCCACGGGGACGACGTTCCTGTCCTTGCAGACGATTGAAATTATGGTCATGGGCATTGTCGCCTTTGGTTGCGGCACAGCCGGCGGCGTGTTGCTCGCCAAATTTATGAATCTGTTCCTGAAAGAAAAGATCAATCCGCTGATCGGTTCGGCGGGCGTGTCAGCCGTTCCGATGGCCGCGCGCGTTTCTCAAATGGTCGGCCAGAAAGAAAATCCGGCGAACTTCCTGCTTATGCACGCTATGGGTCCCAATGTCGCCGGCGTGATCGGCTCCGCGATTGCCGCGGGCGTGCTGATCTCCCTGTTCCGTTGATTGGAGGCGTATGTAATTATGTCAGAAAGTTTGGAATTCGCCGTAAAAACCCCGCTGAAAATTACAGACACAATCCTGCGGGACGCGCATCAGTCACAGGCCGCGACGCGTATGCGCGTGGAAGATATGCTTCCCGCGTGCGAGGCTCTGGACGCGATTGGTTATTATTCTCTCGAATGCTGGGGCGGCGCGACCTTCGACGCCTGCATGAGATTCTTAAACGAGGATCCGTGGGAGCGGCTGAGAAAACTGCGGAAAGCCCTGCCCCATACAAAACTGCAAATGCTGTTCCGGGGTCAGAATATTCTCGGCTACAAGCATTACGCCGACGACGTTGTCGACGCGTTCTGCCGGAAATCCATTGAGAACGGCATTGATATTATCCGGATTTTCGACGCGTTGAACGATGTCCGCAACCTCGAACAGGCGATTAAGTCAACCAAAAAATACGGCGGCATGGTGGAAGGGACATTAAGCTATACCACATCGCCGATTCACAACGAGGATTATTTCGTCAAATTGGCGAAAGAACTGGAACAAATGGGCGCGGATGTGATTTGCGTCAAAGACATGGCCAATTTGTTGTTGCCCATGGACGCGTATTCATTGATCCGGCGTTTAAAAGAAACCGTATCCATCCCGATTCACCTGCACACGCACAATACCACCGGCACGGGCGACATGGTGTATTTAATGGCCGCTTACGCCGGAGTGGACATCGTCGATACGGCGTTATCCCCGCTGGCCAACGGCACGTCACAGCCCGCCACGGAATCCCTTGTGGCCACGCTCAAAGGCACGGCGCGCGATACGGGTCTTGATCTTGAGAAATTAAGCGTTCCCGCCGCGCATTTCCGCACCGTCGCGGAGAAATTAAAAAAGCAGGGTTCCCTCGATCCGAAAGTCTTGAATGTCGACACCAACACGCTGTTATATCAAGTCCCCGGCGGTATGTTGTCGAATTTAATATCGCAATTGAAAC
>CAJOQY010000290.1 GCA_905236835.1 uncultured Oscillibacter sp.
ATGTCGCTTTCGCCTTATTCGCCTTTTACGGATATAAACCGCGCGGACGACAGCGCGCGTTATGTCGCCTACGCGTGGCGGGCGGGCATTACCAAAGGCGCGACGGCCTCCACGTTCCAGCCGGGCGCCCCCCTGACGGCCCGGATGTTCCTGACGTTCCTGCTCCGCGCTCTGGGTTACAGCGAGTCCGAACATGATTTTATCTGGGGCGGACAGGCCCGTTTCGCGGCGGATTTGGGCATGATGACGACCGAAACGGCTGAGATCATCGAAACGATTGATTTCAACCGCGGCGATATTGCCGATTTATGCTACGCGGCCTTGACCTGTATCCGCAAAGAGGACAACGGGCGGACGCTCGCCGAATATCTGCGCGACAACGGCGTATTTACCAGCGACGACGGAACCGCCGCCGGGGTATTGGGCGAAAACGCCGGTTTTACGCTCGATTATCGCGTTTATGACGATTCCACGATATTATATCAAACGCGTTATATCCCGGGGACGGATATTGCCGCGCATATCTTATCCGTCAACGCGGCCAATCCGGATGTGGAAATCAAAACCGTTTTGGCGGGCGATTTGCTGGGCGAAACCGCGTCATTGGATGATATAATTCAAAATTCCGGCGCCGACGCCGCGATCAACGCCAATTTCGACGGCCCGGACGGGAGGCCGCTGGGCTGCGTCATGTCCGACGGGAATCTGATTTTCGCCGAATCCGAAGGCGGGATGTACGCGCTTGGTTTTTCATCCGGCGGCGGCGTCCAGACAGGCCGTCCGGCGATTTATACAAGATTAAAATCCGGCGATAACGAATGGATCGCCTATGAAACGAATACAAATCATCAAAAAGACGATATTTCGATTTTATATACGCCCGCCATCGGGGAGCGCGTCACGATGGAGCGCGAGGGCTGGGCTCTGACGGCAAGCGGAAATATAATCACGGAATTTTATTCCGTCAGCGCGGGCGCGTCGGTGGCGGTCCCCAAAGACGGCTTTGTCGTTTATATGGGCTTTGAATACGCCGCCTCCCCATGGTTCCGGATTCCTCAAAAAGGCGCGGAAATTGAAACGCGATACGCCGTCCCGGACGACGCGGACGGATTTGTCACGGATAATCTAAAAAATATCATCTCCGGCGGCCCGTGTCTGGTACGCGGGGGCGAGATCCTCACGGAGCCGGAAGAAAATTTCACGGACGCGAAATTCACCACGCAAAGCCTCCCCCGGACCGCCGCCGGAACGGACGCCAAAGGCAAATTAATTCTGGCGTCCGTCTCCGATGGCTGTACGATTTTGCAATTGGCGGAGTTAATGCGGGAACTGGGCTGTCAGTACGCGATCAATCTGGACGGCGGCGCGGCGCGCGGTATGTATTATAACGGCGCGTTTCTGACAACCCCCGCGCGGGAACTGTCCGTGACGCTTCAAGTCTTTATCCGTGACGGGGAGGACGCGCCATGAATCATGCCGTATCACGGCGGTTCGCGATTCCCGACGCGCCTTGTCTTTTTGTGTTTCAAATCCGGGATTCCGAACGCCGCCGCTTTCTCACCGCCTGCCTCTCCACGCTGATATGTTCTTTTATCGCGCACGGGTTTATATTCTCCAACGAATTCTTTTCCCATGATTCGATTGATTTTTTTACGCTTGGCATCGCGTTTTATACCGAAGTCGGGAGATTTTTCATCAGATTATACGAATACTGCCGGGGCGGGATTTCCGTCCCGTGGCTGATCGGGATATTATATATTTTCTGGATGTCTCTGGCGGGTTATTTATTATCCTGTTTGTTAAATCTCAAATCCGGATATTCCGTCGCGCTGGCTTGCTGTTTATTCTGCGTCAATATCTCCATGACGCTCACCGCCGCGACATATATTTATTGCCTCGACGCTTACGCGCTGTCGTTATGCGCCGCCGTACTGTCCGCGTATTTATTTTTAAATCCAAAAAATAATATATTTTTATCTCTTACAGGCATATTGCCGCTGATTTTATCTCTTGTGATTTATCAGCCGTATTTTACCGTCGCGGCGTCGCTGTGCCTGATCGAATTATTCCGGCGGACGGCCATTGGCAATCGCGCGCTTGATATTATTTTCTCCGGCGTCCGGTGTCTGATCCTGCTGGCCGTCAGTTTCGGATGTTATTATCTTCTCTGGATGCGCGTATGTAAAATCATCCATGTCACGCCTCAGCGTCTGGATGAGTCATTATTCAGCGCGCGGGACAACGGCGGGTTTTTATCCCGCCTGCCGGATTTAATCCGCGAAACCAACGCCGATTATTTTGATTTTTTATGCAACAAAACATCCTCACAAGGCGCTTTGTTATCCGTGATTCATATATTATTATTTATATTTATCATCATCCGGCTGATCCGCCTGTTATGCCGCGCCGATTTGCCAATATTTCATAAAATACTCCTTCCCGTCCTGATGGCGCTCATGCCGACGGCGTTTCACTCGGCCTATTTATTATTTTCCGGCGGCTTCAATGATTTAACCGCTTTCGCCGGGGAATTGCTTTATCTCATCCCCCTGTTAGACTTCAATCCAAATCTCAATCCCGAAAATCCGGTTGCCGCCGGTTCCGGCGCGATAACGGACAAACCGCCTGACGCGAATCCGTCCGCGCACGGCGGAAACGCGTCAGCCGGTCAAATCCCGGGGCAATCCCCGGCGTCAATTCCCAATCATAAACCATCCCCCGCGCGCGTCTGTTCGCGCGCCGCCCGCGCTCTCGCGATCATATTATTATCTCTTGTAATCTGGCAGCATATTATTTTCGCCAATCAGGCTTATATGAAAAAAGCGTTGGAAAAAAACGCGACGCTCATTTTAGCGGGGAGAATTTTAGATCAAATCGAAAGCGTGGAGGGATACAATCCCGGCGTGACCCCGGTCGCCTTCGCGGGAATGTTGTCCTACAATTGGAAAGTCAACGTCGCCGAGGGCGAATTTCTGGAAATCCAAGACTGGACGGGATTATATAACAGCTATTCGGCGACGTATAACCTTGGCGGTTATATCACGCGTTATCTGCATTATCCCATCCCGCTGGACCGTTCCCGGAATTACGCGGAATTGCCGGAAGTCCGTGATATGCCTATGTATCCCGCGCCGGGAAGCGTTCAACTCATCGACGGAACTGTCGTTGTCAAATTATCCGAATAAAACGCGCGGGCGGGAAAATTCACAGGCAAGATTCATCTTTCAAGCGTTATTATCAAACATATCATCCGCGAAAATCCGTTTCCCGCGCGTGTCTGTTCGCGCGCCGCCCGCGCGGGGCGGATTCATCGCTTCCTGATTTTATTTTTATTTTCATTTCAATCCTGATCCTCTTCCCGCTCCTGATCGTGATTGTGATAGAGCCGGAAGGCGTCCAGCGGCATGGCGTCGGACAACGCCAGCAGAGTGGGATTGAATCCGTTGTCATCCTCGGGCGCGATTTGATTTTGACGCATCACGCACGCGGACTCCGAGGGAACCTTGTCCGGAACGGAAAGCGTCATGACGCATCCCCGACCAAGAAGGGAAGCGGCCTGCAATGTCCCGCCGTGTCCGCGCGCCACGCTGCAACACAGAGGCAGACCAAGACCGAACGACCCGGGGGTGACGCGATCGCGGTCCCAGTTCACGCAGAGATCAAACAGCGCCTTTTGCTGTTCCCCGGTCATCCCGTGTCCCGTGTCGGCGACTTCCAGCGCGATTTGATCGCCGCTTTGACGCAGACGAACCGTAATCACCCCGCCGGACGGCGTATTTTTCATCGCGTTGGACAACAAATGATACAACGCCATCTCAATGGACCGGCGGTCAATCATCACAACATGATAAGAGAAATCGCATTGAAATTTCAGCCGGATATGTTTCCATGCCGCCAATTCCTCGCTGTTATAGCAGATTCTTCCGACCGTCTCCACAATGTCCCAAGGCTGGAGGTCATATTCTTCCTGTCCGCGCAGATAAACCGCCGCCGTCAAATTATTCACCATGCGCAGCATACGGAAATAACTCCGGTCCATACGGGCGGCGTACAAGTCCACTTCCGGGACTTCTTCCCGCTGTTCGTCCGACACCATCTGCTGAAACGCCATATAGAAATTGCTCAATTCAACGCGCATCGCGGACGCGAGCAGAGGGAACAGATCGGACGACAGCAACCACATGATCCGCGTTTTGTCCCGCTTATCCCGATCAATTTCCGTCCGGGCGATTTCCGACGCCTCCGGCTTGTCCGTCGATTGTCCTCCGCCCGCTTCCCGCCGCGGTTGATTCCCAGACCGGTTCTCAGACCGGATCTGATCATCGGATTGCATATTCTTCATGAAAACGCGCCTCCTTTTGTTTTCATCATGATATATTTTATATATTTATCATTATTATCATCTTCATCCGACCGCGTGATATGCCGAAAGCGATCTGGAAACTCACGGAAACCCTTCCCGCCGAAAAACGCGCGAAATTATTATGATAACGCGTGATAAAAAATGTAATCAATTTCCGGGAGCGGCGAAACCCCGGCGGCGTCCGCGTCCCTGAAATAGCTTAATGCTATTATAACGCGTTCTTCCCCTAAAAACAAGTCAATTCGTAAAATTTCAACATTTTATTGAACTTTTTATTTAGACTGTTTTCGACAAAATCCAACAGAAATATACTGATTGCGCGATATTCCGCGCCGCGCGGCTTTTTTCCCCCTTTTCCATACTTGCAAAGACGGGACAGGACGGTTATAATACGGATCATACAGGAAAATTCCGGAAACCTGCGGGTCTCATGGCGGGGACGGTGAGAGGAGGCGGTGTTAAGTTTCTAAAAATGTATTCAAGTGTACGCGCTTGTAAACATTTGTCACCGAAAGGTGAAAGACGCCTAAAA
>CAJOQY010000291.1 GCA_905236835.1 uncultured Oscillibacter sp.
GGCTATGGATATAAAAAAAGCGTTGGGAGATAAATTTTTAACGGTTACGCCGGGGATCCGATTCGCGGATGATAAAAATCAGGACGATCAGCGGCGCGTTATGACGCCGGAAAAGGCCGCCGTATCGGGTTGTGATAATATTGTCGTCGGGCGGCCTGTCACACAGGCGGCGGACCCGCTGAAAGCGTATCGAAGATGCCGGATGGAGTTTGCCGGATATTGAAATATAATTAAAAAAATATATAAATTATAATTTTAATATGTCGTTCAAAATGAGGGGATTTTTTCATGCCGACGGAGAGAGAAAAAAATTTGGACAAGCATGACGAGGGAATCGACGCCCTGCGGATTCTGTGCATGATGATGATTCCGGTATTGCATATCTTGGGCCACGGCGCGATTTTATATTCCGCCGAGCCAATGTCAGTCAGATACGAACTGGCATGGTTACTGGAATCTATGGCCTTTTGTTCGACGAACTGTTACGCGCTGATTTCCGGTTATGTGGGATACGGCAGACGGCATAAATACGCGAATATTATTTATTTAAACTTTCAGGTTTTATTTTATATGCTCTTGACCACGGGAATTTTTATGATTATCAGGCCGGAATTTGTCGGAAAACGCGTGATATTACAGGCCCTGTTTCCGTTCGCGTTCCAGACTTATTGGTATTATAACGCGTATTTCTGTATGTTTTTTTTCATCCCGTTTATGGAATATATATTAAAGCGCATGGATCGTCCCGCCCTGCGCGTTTTAATCCTGTCGATTTTAATAATATATTCTCTTATACCGACATTGACGGCATCGGATATTGGAAGCGCGCTGAACGGCAACAGCGCGTTATGGCTGGGATTGTTATATCTAACCGGCGGATATATGAAAAAATATCAAATCGCGAAGAGATACGGCAGGAAAAAATATATTTTTATCTGGCTGATATGCGTGATTTTGGCGTGGCTTGGGAAATATATTTGCGAATTGTTTTTCAACTGGTATCGGGGCTGGCCGGAAGTCGGTTTTTATACGATACAAAATACGTCGCCTTTGATATTAGGCGCGGCGGTATGTTTATTAAGCGCGTTTTCTGGGTTAAAATTCCATGGGATTTTGAAAATTTTGATCCGATTTTTCGCGCCGCTGTCGTTTGGCGTGTATCTGTTCCATTGCGAGCCGTTAATATGGGATCATGTGTTATTTTTATCGGCGCTGCCGTTTCTGGATGATTCTGTTTTTATCATGCTGTGCAAAGTGATTTTACTGGCCTTGGGAATCTGGTTTTTCGGTTCTCTCGCGGACTGGATACGGGCGAAATTATTTGAGCTTGCGCGCGCGCGGGAATTTTGTGAAAATCTGGAAGAAATTCTCAGACGGCGTCTGGAGCCGATATTATATAAAAAATAATATATAAATTTTTATTTATTTTTATTATCAGGGGGCGCGGATATGGATGATAATATAAAAATCAAGGCGCGCGCAAAGGAGACCGCGAAAGATTTATTGTCAATCGGGGCTGTGTTTTTGCGTCCGGATGAGCCGTTTACATGGGCGTCCGGGATCAAAAGCCCGATTTATTGCGATAATAGATTGATATTAACCGCGCCGGAGGTTCGCGGACGGATTGAGAAAAATTTCGCTGATTTCATCCGGGAATGTTATCCGGATGTTGAAATATTAATGGGTACGGCGACGGCTGGAATCGCGCACGCGGCGATTGCCGGATATTTGATGAATCTTCCGGCGGGATATGTCCGGACCGGCGGAAAGGATCACGGGCGGCGGAATCAGATTGAGGGGAAATTAACTCCCGGACAGCGCGCCGTTGTGATAGAGGATTTGATTTCCACCGGGGGAAGCTGTATCAGAACCGTGAACGCCCTGCGGGAAGCGGGCGCGGATGTGTTGGGAATCGCGGCGATTTTTAGTTATCATTTACAAGAGGGATCGGACTGTCTGTCAGCGGAGGGGATAGAATCTCACAGTTTATGCGGATTTGATATATTATGCGAAACGGCGGCGGAACTTGGACAGATCCGGCCTGAGGATATAGCGCGTTTAAAACGCTTCCGCGCCAATCCGCGCGA
>CAJOQY010000292.1 GCA_905236835.1 uncultured Oscillibacter sp.
TAAAATCTCAATCAAAATATCAACGACAATCAGCGAAATCAAAGCGATCAAAGCGCCCGCGTATAATATCTGATTGGCGCGCAAAATATCTTCCGGCTCGATTTCCCGCGTATCGTCCCCAAGATACGCTTTATATTTGATTTCCCCAAAATAGACCGCCGGTCCGCCCAATCGAATGCCCAGCGCCCCGGCGCACGCCGCCTCCGTCTGCCCCGCGTTCGGACTGTCCGTTTTGTTTCCGTCCCGCCGCCAGATTCGATACGCGTTTTTGGCGTCCTGTCCGGTCAGCCGCGCGGCGCGGATCCAGACCAAGGCCGCCAGCCGCGCCGGAATATAATTGCATAGATCATCCAGTTTCGCCGCGGCTTTGCCGAAATCCATATATTTTTCCGTCCGATAGCCGATCATGCTGTCCATGGTACTCACGGCCTTGAACGCCATCGCCAGCGGAACGCCGCCGAGAAATAAATAAAACATCGGCGAGATGACGCCGTCCGTGAAACTTTCCGCCACCGATTCCACCGCCGCGCGCGCCACGCCCGCCGCGTCCAGATTCCCGGCGTCACGACCCACAATCCGGCTGACGGCAAGACGCGCCGCGTTTATATTATTATTTATTTTCAACGCCTGATATACGCGCCGGCTTTCGTCCGCCATGCTTTTTATCGCGAGAATACGCCAAGCCCAGTAAACGCGCGGCAGGAAACCGCATATGAAATTTACGCTGTCCGCCGCGTATAAAATCAACGCCGGAAGAAAATAAAATAATAATATCATCATAAAAACCAGTATCAAACCGGCGATTTGTTCGCCGGTTTTTTTTAATTTTTTAAATTTAATATTTAATTTAAAAAATTTATCCAGTCCCGCGCGTAAAAATTTTTCCAGTTTTGACAGAATTTTCCCCATGAAAATAACCGGATGCGGCCATCCGTCCGGATCGCCAAATAACAAATCCAGCGCGAAACCAAGAACAATCGCGAGCGTTTTCACAATCATCGCGTTAAATCCAATACGCGCGGCGCGCCGGAAAATCCGGACAAATCCGATACGCGCGGTATATCCGAAAATCCGGGCAAATCGCCGCGCAAAATCACGGGAATCCCGCAGAAAACACGGATCACGACATCCGCTTTCCGCGCCAGTAATTGATTCAAATATCCGGCGGCCTCCCGCGCTTCCCGTTCGCTTTGCTCTATCGGCACAACGCCGCCGCCCGTCTCCGTGGCAATCACAATCTCATAAGATAATAATTTCTCCGACAGATCCTGTAATTTTATTTTATCATTGCCAATCCGCGCCGCCTGATTCTGTACGTCCCAAATCGCCCGCCGGGATAACCGCTCTTTATCGCAATTTAAAATTTTTATAGCAATATCCCGTTTCCCGCTGTACAACGGCCCGAAAATAAATATCATCTCGATTCCGCCTTTTATTTTTAAAATTTATTTATAAATTTTAAAATTTATAAAAATATATTTGATATATATCGCGCGAATATCCATACGGCCAGCATATCGAATTCAGCTTTCTGTAAAAACCAGCCCGCCAAATCGCCGGACCATCCGCCGAAATCCCGCCGCGCGATTCTGTCCGCGCGTCTGAAATCCCATAACGCCGTGACGGCCATCAAACAACCGCCGCTTGTCATACATAATAGCAAACCCGTCAAAGCCGATTCCAGCAAGATTACTTTTTTCGCCGTAGCGTCCGCGCCGGATTTCAAATCATACGCCATGCCTTGATTGGACGACAACGGGAAACATAACAACGCCGTCCCGGACAGACATCTTGAAAATATAAATAATAATATCAAACATATATCCGGATCGCTGTCCGGAACGCTTTCCGGATCATACGCCGTACAGAGTGCGAAATATCCGATAAAATACGCGCATAATTTTATAATCGCGAACGCGCCGCGCCGGGGATCGTGTAAAATTTCCCGCCGCCGCGCCGGGGACGCGTAACTTGCCAGCGCGTCGCAAGTATCCGCGTAGCCATCCAGATGAATCCCGCCCGTTATCGTCAACGGCAACAGACACAGTCCCGCGCCGCGCAATATATCCGGAAAGCCTGTCCAATGATTCAATAATATCCAGACCCGCCACGACAGCCCGATCAGCAATCCAACCGCCGGAAACGCGCATAAAATATATTTATTATTATTTTTATCCCGCGATAATTGATATAAAAATCCCGGCGCGGGAATCGCCGTGAACATCCCGAACGCCGCCGCCAACGCGCCGATGATTTTTAACGCGCTTTCCCGCGCTTTTTTTATCATATATTTCACGCTTTTATATTTTTTTTATTATATATATTATTTTATATTATATTTATACCAGATTGGCGTTCCGCATGCAATCTCGCACACGCCGTCGGCCAGCGACGCGATTTTACGATTTAAATTCGCCAAAATTCGCATATAACGCGCCGTATCCCCCTGATAATCCATACCGCCGAGAAAAATCTCATTTGAGACGATCACAAGAAGTTCAGACTTCTCCCGCAGAGATAAAATCCCGCGCCATATCGCCTCTTCCGCGTCATCCCCCGCGCCGTTGGGATCATAAAGCTCATTCGCGCACAGATTCCCCAGACATTCCAATAATACCGCGCGGTTTAAATCCCCCGGATTTCCGCGCGGACCGCCCGCGAAATCCCGCTCCGTCAGTCCCGCCAGACGGACATATCTTTCCATCGTCATAAATCCCTTGCCGGAACGCGCTTTTTGATGTTTTTGAATCCTTGCCGCCGCTTCTTCCCCGTATGGTCTCATCGTGGCGATATAAACTTTTGATATTTGATCCCCCGCCAGTTGA
>CAJOQY010000293.1 GCA_905236835.1 uncultured Oscillibacter sp.
GACGCAGGGACTGGTGCTGAAAAAAACCATCCGGGAAAACATCCTGTTGCCCCAGTTGCGCAAGTACGCCAACGCGCTCGGCATTCTGAACCGGAAGGCCATGCAGGACGCCGCCAACGAGTGGATTGAAATGTTGGACGTGCGGCCCAGCGACCCCGAAAATCTGGCTATGGCCCTCTCCGGCGGCAATCAGCAGAAAGTGGTCCTTGCCAAGTGGATTTCCACGCAGGCCAAAGTCCTCATCGTGGACGAACCCACCAACGGCGTGGACATCGGAGCCAAAGACGAGATTCACAAAATCCTCCGGAAACTGGCCGCAGACGGCATGGCGGTGATTGTGATTTCCTCGGAGCTTCCCGAAATCCTGACCGTCAGCGACCGGATTATGGTCATGCGCCACGGACGGGTTTCCGGATTCCTGGACAACGACAACGTGACGCAGGAAATGATTATGAACCTGGCGGTTGCGTAAGGGAGGGACAATAGATGGGAACTATCCTGAACGCGGTCAGAAAGAAGAAGGAATTTGGCATTTTGGCCATTATCGTGGTCCTTGCGGTGGCGATTACTATCGCGAATCCCTCCTTCCTGACGCTGAACAATATCTTTGACTTCCTGCGGAGCAACGCCGTCTACGGAATCATGGCCTTCGGAATGCTGCCCGTGATTATCACGGCGGGCATTGACCTGTCCGTTTCCTCCACTATCGCCCTGTGCGCGGTGATTGCGGGCAAGTTCATGCTGGCTTTCCCGGGCAGTAACATCGTCGTAGTCCTGATTCTGTGCATGGCGGTGGGGGCGCTCGTCGGGGCGGCGAACGGCCTTTTAGTCACAAAGCTGAAGATTCCGCCCATTGTCGCCACGCTGGGCATGCAGACTGTCACGCTGGCGGGCGTTCTGCTCTACACGAGCGGCATATGGATTTCCGGCCTCCCGGAATGGTTCATCAACTTCGGCGGGCTGAAAGTCGGCGGCGTCTACAGTCAGACGTTCCTCATGGTTCTGGCCGGAGCCATTACGTGGTATCTCCTGAAAAACATGCTCATTGGCCGGGGCATTTACGCCGTGGGCGGCAATCTCCAATCCGCTCAGCGCGTGGGCTATAACACGGATCGGATTTTAATATTCGTCTATATTTTCTCCGGCATGATGACCGGCTTGGCGTCCGTCGCGCATATCAGCATTGTGGGACAGGTGGACCCGAATACCTATTTAAATTACGAAATGGATGTCATAGCCATTGTCGTGCTGGGCGGGGCCAGTCTCGCGGGCGGCTTCGGTACGGTGCTGGGAACCTCGCTTGGCATTGTCTTAATGGCGATTATCAAAAACGGCCTTGTGTTGGTCCGCGTCTCGTCGTATTGGCAGAAAGTCATTATGGGCGCGATTATTCTTGTCACAATCGCTTTTGACGCGATCAACCGGCATTTGGAAGAGGAACGCGCCGTCAAAGTGGACGTGGAGGAGGACCCGCCAACAACAGGAAATACGAATCAGGCTGTTACAGCCGGGTCCGGACAGTAACGGGAGGATCTGGATATGCAATTGATAAAAACGCTCCGGGAAAAACATCCCAACGAATTTGTATTATTTTTAATCTTTCTCGCGCTGTTTATCATGATGGCGATTCTCTCTCCCGATAAATTCTTATCCGCGAATAATCTGCAAAACATGGGATTCCAGATGCCGGAATTCGGACTGATGGCCCTTGCCATGATGCCCGCGATTCTGACCGGCGGCATGAATTTATCTATAGTCACGGGATCGACGCTGGCGGCGATTATCGCCGGAATCTTCATGTCCGGGGAATTCTCACAGGCAAATCCCCTGATGGGCGCGATCATCGGCGTAATTTTAATTATCTTCTTCTCCCTGCTGACGGGCGTGATTAACGGCTTTTTCATCGGTTATATTGGCGTCGTGGCGATGCTGGTCACGCTCGGGACGCGCATGGTATTTGAAGGCTTGGGTCTGCGTATCACGCGCGGCGGCTCCGTGTCGGGATTCCCGGAGGAATTCAACGCGATTGGCGCGGCTCGGATCGGTCCTGTCCCGGTGAATTTGATTATCTTTATCCTGATGGTCATTGTCAGCTATTATTTATTAGAACGCAGCCGCTGGGGTAAAGAAGTCTATATGGTCGGCGATAACGAAATCGCCACGCGCTTTTCCGGCATTCATACCAAACGCGTTTTAATGCTGGTCTATATTTTCTCCGGCTTATTATACGGCTTGGCGGGCGTCTTAATCAGCTCCCGTTACTGTTCGGCGAAAACCGATTACGGTTCGTCTTATTTAATGCAGGCCGTGACAGCCGTCGTTTTAGGCGGCACGGATATTATGGGCGGACGCGGCACCGTCGCCGGAACTGTGTTAGCCGTGCTGATTTTACAGACGATTTCAACGGGATTTAATATCTACGGCGTCAACCGCTATCTTGTCAATATTTTTACGGGCGGCATTTTAATCGCCGTCCTCGCGGTGCGTTATATCACGGGACAGATCATCGACCGGAATCGGATCAAAGCCCGTCAGGCCGCCGCGAAATAACAGGTCATAAACCGGTTTGATATAATCTTAATATATCCTCATCCGGTATATGAAACAGGGGATTTTGATAATTATAATCAAATATAAAATCCCCCGGAATAAACAAGGAGGAAAAAAGGATGAAAAAAAGACTGCTGAGCCTGATTCTGGCCGCTCTGATGGCGGTATCTCTGGTAGCCTGCGGCGGGAGTTCCGATAACGCGGGCGGCGCGGCGGCGGACGCGGACGCCGTCACGGATACGGACGCGGGCGGCGAAGAGACCGCTTCCGACGGCGCGTATACCATTGTTGTCATGCCGAAACTGGTTGGCATTCCGTATTTTACCATGACCGGAGACGGCGCGAAACAGGCCGGGGAAGATTTGGGCGTGAACGTGATTTACAACGGCCCGACGACAGCCGACGCCGCCCAACAGGTAACAATGCTGGAAGATTATATCTCTCAGGGCGTGGACGCGATCTGCGTGGCCCCCAATGACGCCGCCGCGATGACATCCGTGTTACGCAAGGCGCGCGAAGCCGGGATTTTAATCCTCGACTGGGATACGACGGCGGATCCGTCTCTGACGGACTGCTCCGTCCATCAGGTCAATGACCAGCATTTCGGCGAACACATGGTTGACAAGCTCGTCGAATACATGGGAACTGACAC